>NZ_BAXD01000004.1:0-159090 GCF_001310395.1 Halolactibacillus sp. JCM 19043 | reverse complement strand
GTGGCCTCCTAAATAGTTAGGCTCACCCTTTAAATAATTCAGTCTAATCAAATCATTGTATAAAACATAAAACAGCCCACGCATTTATACTCCGCGTGGGCTGTTCGTCATTTTCTCTCATTATTTCGTTATGTTAAGTTTAACAACAGTTTAATATCCTCTTCTGAAAGGGATTGACTCGTTGTTTCGCCTGGTTGAATCACTGTATCAATCAATTCGCGTTTCTTCTCTTGAAGCTGATAAATCTTCTCTTCAATGGTCCCTTCAGCGATTAAGCGATGGACATGGACAACCTCTTTTTGACCCATTCGGTGGGCACGACCGGCCGCTTGTTCTTCGACAGCCGGGTTCCACCATAAGTCATACAGAATTACTGTATCTGCCCCGGTTAAATTTAGTCCGGTTCCGCCAGCTTTTAGTGAAATAAGGAAAATCGGTTTTTCTCCTTCGTTAAAACGCTCAGCCATTTCAACGCGCGCCTGACTTTTCGTTTGGCCATCAAGATAAAAGAAATCATAGCCTGCCTCAGTTAACTTTTCTGCCATCACTTTCAACATACTTGAAAACTGTGAGAAAATCAGTAGACGGTGATTATTGGCGAGTCCTGTTTCAATTAAATCTAAGAGTTGAAGTAACTTACCTGATTCGCCTTCATAGTTATCTAAAAACAACCCCGGATGACAACAAATTTGTCTCAGTCTTGTGAGTCCCGCTAAGATTTTCATTCGACTTTGTTGGAAACCTTCGGTTTTTAACTGCGCCGCTGTTTCTTCTTGAATCTTACTTAAGTAAGCTAAGTAGACTTTCTTCTGATCATCAGTGAGTTCTGAATACTGTAAGGAATCAACCCGGTCTGGGAGTTCTGTTAACACGTCCTGTTTAACCCGGCGTAAAATAAACGGCCGGACAATACGGGCAATTTTTTCTGGTGCGAGCTTTTTAAAGTCTTTTTTCGCCGGAAAAAGGCCTGGCATTAACACATGAAACAGTGACCATAACTCATCCAGTGAGTTTTCAATCGGTGTCCCACTTAAGGCAAAGCGTTTGCCAGCTTTTAGCGAACGAATAGCTTTGGATATTTTCGTCGCATTATTCTTAATCGCTTGTGCTTCATCTAAAAACAGAATCGGATACGTCTCTTGTTTTAACACATCAATTTCTTGACGGACCATCGGATACGATGTGATCCAGACATCTGGTGATGTTGTTTGCCACATAGCTTCGCGTTCATCTTTTGTCCCGTAGAACACTTTGACATGTAAAGATGGGGCAAACTTTTTAAATTCGCGCTCCCAGTTAAAAATAAGTGAGGCCGGTGCAACAATAAGGCTGGTGATTGAAAAGTATGATCTTTTTCTTCCCATAACTTTAAGATGTAACTAATCGCTTGAACGGTTTTACCAAGACCCATATCATCTGCCAGTACCCCACCAAAACCGTAATGCGCGAGCGTATTAAACCACTGGAAACCATCAACTTGATAATCACGTAAAGTCGCTTCAATTCCTTCTGGTAACGATACTTCTCGCGTTTCTGGTTGTTTTAAGTCTCGTAAGAGACGCTTAAAGGCTTGTTTATAAGTGGCTTGATTGGATTCGCTCATCATGTCATCGATTTCCATACTGTGATAGAGCGGTAAATGGACATGTTCATTCGCAAGGTCATTCGCCTTGACATCAAAACGTTCAACGAACTGATTGATTGTTTGGAAAACGTCGGTATCAAGCGGCATAAATTGACCGTTTGCCAGGCGATGGAACTTTTTCTTCTCTCTCATTGACGTTAAGACACTACCAATCTCTTCAGATGGGATATGCGAAAAATCAAAGGCGATATCAAGTAATTGATTGTCATGGTCAACATCTGACGTCATCGTTGGGTAGTGACGTTCTTCAAGGAATAAGTTCTTTGCCTTCTCCCTCATAAAGATATCTAAGTACTCGCTTAAGATGGAGAGATGTTGATAAAAGAAGTTAAATTGATCGGCTTCTTCTAACAGGTAAAGGATGTCTTCATCTCGCACGAACTGCGCTTGGCCTAATAAATACATAATCTGTTGTTCTTTATTGGAATCTGTCACCAACAGTTTGTCTTCTACAGGACCTAAAAACGGGTTAAAGGTCGTTAAGCCATATTGGAACTCAAGCTTCGCCGTCAGTATGTGATTGTCATAATCGACATAAAGTTTTGCTTGTAATGGATGCTTTTCAATCTCATCTTTAATGCTGGGTCAATGATGACCTCGCCAATTTTATCAAGCTCAGGGGCAACGTCTGATAAGAAATCCAGCATTTGTTCATGGTTGAAATAGAGCCTGTCCCCGCCTGAATCATGCATCAAACTGAAACATGTCCACACAACCGTTTCTTGTTCTTCCGCTAAAGTGTAAAACTTGTTGTCTTTATTTAGATACAGATAATTTTCTAGGAATTGATACGTTTCTAAGTTCTTAAATAGCAACACATAACGATCCTCTTTTTTAGACAGTTCAAATTTCAGTGGTGGCTTTTTATCCATCACCTTTAATACTTTTGTCGGCTTATAGGTCGTATCGTTAACGATTGTTGTCCGTTCTGCCAGTAAGGGTAATAAATCTCTTGCTGCTTTAGACGTTAACATAATCGCGCGAGCTTCATAATCAAACCGTCCGTCACCGAAACGTTTTTGTTCATTGATATAGGTTCTTAAGTATGAAAGAATCGTCTCATCTTCCGGTGTAAACGTATGGTTATCCGGTTCATAGCTAAATTTAGACGTAAAATTTAATGATTGATGCCGATCGATATGTTTTAACAATTGATCGATTGACTTCACAACATAGGCCCGTTTTTCACCAATTTTTAAATCAAGCATCATATGAAGACCGTTATAATAACTATGTTGAATACTGATAAAATACTCGACCGTTAAAGGCACTCGATCCGTTGACGCTGTCTGTTGAAATATTTGTTTTTGTCGCATCGCTTTTAAGTGATTAACAAAAACTTGACTCCATTCGGCTTCTTGTGACATCATTTGTCCTGGTTGCTTCATACCGTTATCTTCAAATTTTTCAACTAACTCAAGCATCACTGCCGCCACATGCTTACATGTTCCGTAATCACTAAAAGCCGGACAATCACAGTCATAATCTTTAAAAGGATGTTCCGTGTAAATGATCACATCATAATCAAACTTTGACCCCTCAACCGTTGCTTCCCATTGGTGCAGTTTTCGGTTACGCACGACATTATGGACACGAAAGTTATTATAATAATCATACCCCCTCTTGAAAAAAGTCGGCTGAAATGCGCTTTTACCTCTTCATATGTGAATAATTGCATCGTTGTCACCTCTACCGTTATTTCCGTAAAAAATCTGTTTATAGTATAGCATAACTCCACTTTTTAAATAGAGACCAATTCAATAGTGGGGTGAAAAAGCATTTATATAATCTTACACTCTATCTATCATATTCATCAACCCTATACTATAATTATCAAGTACATAAACGTTGATATGACTGATATGCAACCGCTAGTTGACAAACTTCCAACTAGGTTGGTAGTGATTCAAACCGGGTATTGCTATACTGAAAGCATCAAAAGATGGAAGGATGATTCAAATGATCCTCGCGGATAAGCTCATCAAACTAAGAAAACAATTTGGGTGGTCTCAAGAAGATTTAGCTGAGAAAATGAACGTCTCGAGACAATCCGTCTCAAAGTGGGAAAGTGCTTCTAGTATTCCTGATCTTAATAAGATTATTAAATTGGCCGATATTTTTGGCGTGAGCACAGACTACCTATTAAGAGATGAGGTAGAAGAAGCAGAACAACTGACAGAAGATAATGACCCTCTCTTAAAACAAGTCTCACTAGAAGAAGCTAATGATTATGTTGAGAAAAAACAACAAACAATTAAAAACGTCGCTAAAGGTGTACTGTTGTGTATTTATGCGGTGATTCCACTCTTTTTCTTTCTTGCTTTAGCTGAAAGCGGAACTTTACCCGAGAACATAGCCGTTATATTTGGTCTTATGTCATTATTTGTGATGATCGCAATTGCTGTGGCGATTTTCATTCGCAGTAACCAATATGAAACATTGTTTAACACGTTTGAGAAAACGCCCTTTGAACTCACTTACGGTGTGGATAGTGTTTTCAAACAAAAGTTAGAAGATTTCCGTCCTACTTATCACAAACGCGTGTCTTTATCGGTTGCGATGTATGTTCTTTCGGCTACTCCACTGATTACAATGAGCCTGCTTGAAGCATCGGAAACAGTTATTTTGCTGATGCTTGTCACCTTAATGTTCATTGTCGGTTTAGCTACGTATCTACTCATACCGGTCGCAACAACTTTTAGTGCCTATCAATGTGTCCTAGGTGAAGGAGAGTATTCTAAAGAAAAGAAAGAAGGCGCTAGTCGAGACGAACAACTCGCAGCCTTTTACTGGCCACTCGTGACCGCCATTTATATCGGTTGGAGCTTGTGGACGATGGGCTGGGGCTATACCTGGATTGTGTGGCCCATCGCTGGTATTCTTTACGCTTCCTTACTTGGTCTCGTTAATTTATTATCAAAAGATAAGTCTCATAATCACTCGGCATAAATCATTTATTAAATCAATAGTGTCTCAACAACAGGCTCATAGAGCCTGTTTTCTTTTAGGTCATTCCTTTTATAAACTTTACAGTTTATTCTTTTTTGAAATTGTCATCCACAAAGTGACGTGCTATACTTTTACTATTGTTTGTGAATGACTTAACATGAAAGGAGAGAATGGATGTGAAAGCATTAGTTATATTTGCACACCCACGGAAAGAGAGCTTTTCTCACGCTTTATTAGATCGTGTGACATCAACACTCAAAGAAAAACAATATGATGTAACCGTAAGAGACTTATATGCGATGAATTTTAACCCGATCCTTGATTCAGAAGATATGATTCACATTGAAGAAGGCCAGTTTGTTAGGGGAAATACACACTACCCGCCAGATGTACAAACGGAAATGACACATCTGTTGGAGAATGACGTCTATATTTTTATCTTCCCAAGTTGGTGGAATGGTATGCCAGCAATCATGAAAGGGTATATCGATCGTGTATGTCAACACGGGTTCTTCTACAGCTTTAAAGATGAAACAGTCGCTCATCACTTTAAAGGGAAACGTGCTCTATTTTTCACCCCTACCGGTCAACCCCAAGTGATTGATGGTAAAGAGAATCCCCTTACAACCGCCATAAGAACGGTCACGTCAGGCTGGTTATTTAACGCCAATAAAGTAGACGTTATTGACCACGTCTTTTATGGTCGTGTCCCATATATGAGTAGAGATGAACTTGAACTGTATCTACAAGATGCACAAGAAAGAATCTGGGCTTTATAATACGTTTTAAGAAAGGAATGACCTATGACATTTCGAACACTGATGTACCATGAAGTAAGAAAAGAAAATGAATTTAATCCAGCACATAAGAGTCACATTGACGTCAAACAAAATTATGACGATATCTTACCGTCACCACTCTTTGTTACGTTAGAACAATTTAACCAACAGATGCAGTACCTTTATGAAGCAGGCTTTCACACCTTAACGATTGACGAGGTCAAAGCTTTTTATTTCGAAGGCAAACCGTTACCAGAAAAAAGTATCTTACTCACATTTGATGATTGTTTCCAATCACTCAAACACTACACGTATCCCGTGTTAAAAAAATACGGTTTTAAAGCACTGAGCTTTGTCGTCACGGGCTGGCTGCATAGTGAAACATTGCCTTTCAATCCCGACAAGTCTGTTTGCCTGGCTGAAAAAGACTTAAGCGAGATGAGCGATGTCTTCACCTTTTGTAACCATACGCATCACTTCCATCAGCGCAGCAGTGAAACGACGAGTATGCTGATGACAGAATCAGCTGATGCGTTTTTGTATGACTTGGCGACATGTAACAATTACGCTATTGTATCTGAAAAGGATGTCTTTGCTTTTCCGTTTGGTCTATTTAATGACGATAACGTTGAGACATTGAAAAAAGCCGACTTTAATCTTAGTTTTACGACAGAGCCTGGTGTGAACACGAAAGAAACAGAACCACTTAAGCTCCGCCGAGATGTTGTGCCTTATATGATGCCATTTGAAGGGTTTAAACAACTTGTATCAGAAGATTAATCTACATTAAAAAAGCATAAAAAAGAGAGACGATTTGTTATGAAGAAGGGATGAATGAAAATGAAAAAAACATTACACGTACTACTTATATTATTACTAGGCTTAAGTTTACTTGCAGCCTGCGGGTCAAATAACGACACATCAGAAGAGGAAAACAATACAGATGACGCTTCAGAAAACTTGTCACCAACTGGTGAAACGATCACGATTGGTACACTTCCAGCAGAAGGGAGCTTACCGATTATTCTTGCCTTAGAAAAAGGGTATTTTGAGGACTTAGGTGTTAATGTTGAGATTAAAACATTCACCTCACCAAATGATCGTAATGTCGCCTTACAAGCAGGTGAGTTAGATGGTACGATTGGTGATGTGATGACAACCGCTGCTTTTGTTGACAGAGGGATTGCACTAAAGATCACATCAGATATCAATGAAGATTTTAAAATTTTATCTTCGCCTGATTCAGGTATTACATCGATGAATGAGTTAGCTGGTCAAGATGTTTCCCTTGTGCCAAACTTTATTTTAGAGTACATTATGGATGAATTCGCAGCTGAAGGTGACTTCACTTACACTATTGTTGAAATCCCATCATTTGCTGGTCGTGCAGAAGCTTTACTTGAAAACCAAATTGACGGCGTGATTTTCACTGAACCACAAGCCGGTCTACTCGTTCAGCAAGGCGCTCATTTACTCGGAAGTTCAAAAGAAGCGGGCATCAAAGGTGGGACGCTTCTCTTTACAGAAGAAACCATCACCGACTATCCGGCCGACTTAACTGCCTTTTATCAAGCCTACAACCAGGCTGTTGACTACATGAATAAAACAGACGCCACGGAATATAGTGACATTCTAACAACC
Organism: Halolactibacillus sp. JCM 19043; assembly: GCF_001310395.1. Lineage (NCBI taxonomy): Bacteria > Bacillati > Bacillota > Bacilli > Caryophanales > Bacillaceae > Halolactibacillus > Halolactibacillus sp. JCM 19043. The sequence continues at coordinate 152,076 of NZ_BAXD01000004.1, read as the reverse complement.
TATCAATTCCCTGAGGCGATGAGTACTTACCTTAATAATAAACCCGATCCATATGAACACGCGGGTGTGATTGATGAAGACCAATTTAACCGGATCATTGAATGGACCGAATCAAAAGGACAGATTACGAGTAGCTATACCTATGATCAGTTAACGGACTTTTCGTTTATCAATAAGTAATTAACTCAAGCATTAAAAATATTAAGATGAAATAAAACCGGATGTGATCTTCTCAAAAGATAATCACATCCGGTTTTCACTTCGTATTTTTCAAGCTTTATCTCCAGCGCTTTTCATTAAAGCCACGGTGTTAACTTCTTTTCTAACACATCGATAAACCCGAAAAAAACACTCCCTAAAAGACTCAGCGCCATAATCCCGCTAAACATTTCGACATAGTTCATTTTCATCCACGCACTTAAAATAAAATATCCGACCCCATACGTTGTCGCATAGTTCTCCGCAAAGAAAAGTGTCGCAAGTGATATCCCGATACTAATTCTTAAGCTCGAAAAAACCCGAGGTAAAATCGCCGGGAGAACGACGTAACGATATTGATGTTGTCGTTTAGCTGAAAAAGACTGCATCACCTTAAAATAGTGTGGGGGGATGTCTTTTACCCCGTCTCTGACTGACAACATTAACTGAAAGACAATGATAAACAACATTAACATCACCTTCGATACATTCCCTAAACCAAACAACAACATAAAAACAGGTAAAAAAGCGACTTTAGGAATGGGGTAGATCACATAGAGGAGTGGTGACAACAACTTATCTAACACCTTCCTTCGACCAATAGCGATACCGATCGGTAACCCAATCAGTAAGGCGAGGATAACGGCCACCAGGACCCTCAGTAGACTCGCACCCATATGGATGATTAATGGATTAAGATGACGAAAAAAGTAGTCGAACGTTTCTACGGGTGCAGGAATGGTTCGCGTCGCAATAACTAAATGAAGCACATACCAGATCACAATCATTAGCACGAAACCAATCAGCAGGGGTTGATGAAAACTTCTTTTTAACTTACTCATGCCTTACTCGCCCCTAACTTTAACTGTTCTCTCACGTAAAAACATTGATCATAAAAAGCTTTAGTCTCACGGCTCAAGCTTTCCTGTTTTTCTTTATTCATTAAAAATTGGCAGTGACCTTGTGGATGTAAAATAATAATGTCATCACCTAAAAACACCGCTTCTTCAATATCATGCGTCACAAAGATACTCGTCATAAGGCGTTCTGATTGTAAGTCTAAAAATAATTGTTGGATCGTTTCTTTTGTCATCGCGTCAAGAGCGGATGTTGGCTCATCCATTAATAATAAATCAGGTTGTGTAATCAGTGTTCTCGCAAGCGCCACCCGCTGTTTTTGACCCCCACTCAGTTGATGAGGATAGTAATTTTTACAGTTTAATATATTAAGTGACGATAGTAAATGATCGACTGTTTCGTCGGTATCTGTTTTACTTCTATCCTTTGACATCTTGAGCGGCATCGCCACCGCTTCAGCAGCTGTTTGCCACGGGAAAAGGCCTAAGTCTTGAAAGAGAAAACTCGTCTTCTCTCTGACATCACGGATCTCGTCTCCTGCGATAGTCATGTGTCCTTTGGCCGGCTTAATAAAGCCTGCTAGTAAGTGCAGGAGGGTCGTTTTTCCGACACCAGATGGGCCGATCACCGCATAGATTTTCCCTTCGTCCAATGTCATATTCAGCTGGTCGAAAATCACGTGTCCACCCACTTGATACGTGACGTTATCCAAAGTTATAAAAGGTTTCATTTTGTCACATCTTTCTTAATTATTGCGGAGGATTTTCTCCATTCTTTTTCCTTTTGCTAATTCATCAATTAATTTATCTAAGTAACGAATCTCGCGCATCACTTCTTCTTCAATGTTTTCAACCCGTACACCACAAATCACACCCGTAATTTGGTCACGATTGGGATTGAGCTTTTGTGCATCACGAAAGAAGTCTTTCATTGGTTTTTCTAGTGCTTGTATTAATGTTTCATCATGATAGCCGGTCAACCACTCAATGATGGTATCGACTTCCTCTTTCGTTCGGTCTTTTCGTTCAACTTTTTTAATGTATAACGGATAAATCTCTCCAAATGACATCTGATAAATCTTTGGTTCACCCATCATGAACACTCCTTCTGTTGATTCTCGTTATTTTAACTCTTTTACATAGCACGCATCAAAAAACCACCGTTAATCTGTAGTATATCACAGGCAACCGTGGTTTTTTGATGACTTGATTCTATTTTTCTTGATTGAGTCGTGTTGATTAACGTTGGAGTTCTGGGACATCTTTTAACGCGATGATCCGTTGATTATGACTGCCTCTAAAATCTAAACTTAAATCACGCTCGGCCAAAATAAACGGCCCATCGACTAAGACATCGCAGTAGCTTAACAACTCTGTATAGTCACCACCGAGTGTAAGTAGTTCTTCGAGTGTATATCCTGAATACGCCCAGATGTTTTTACCCGCTTCTTTCAGTCTTTTTGCGACATGTTTCACACCGCTCGCTTGAAAGAACGGATCGCCTCCTGATAAGGTGACATCTGTCAGCGGATTCGATAAAACTTCCTCAACAACCGCATCAATCGTCATCTCACTGCCGTTTCGAATATTCCAGCTTTCTGGATTATGGCATCCTTTACAGAAGTGCGGACAACCGCTAAAGAAGAGGACCGTTCGAAGTCCAGGTCCATCAACGACAGAATCATGAAGAATATTGAGTACACGTAATGACTCACTCATCTTATTTCCCCTGGTGCTTGACACGTTCAGATTCCTCGCGACGCTTCGCACTGTTCCATTTTTTCATATCGCCTACTAAATAGCCGGTGATACGTCTAATCCGCTCAATCTTTTCTTCATCATGATTGTCACATGTCGGACACGACGTATTAATAATACCGGTATAACCACAAGACGTACAACGGTCAACTGGGTGGTTAATAGAACCGTAACCGATATTAGCCTTTGCCATCGCTTTGACTAATGTATCGAGCGCTTGGGTGTTTTTCGTTACATCTCCATCAACTTCAATATAAGAAATATGCCCACCATTACAAAGGTTATGATATTTTCCTTCCACATTAATCTTGTCAATCGCTCGGGTATTGTAATAGACCGGTACATGGAAAGAGTTCGTATAATAATCACGTTCAGTGACACCTGGAATCATACCAAAAGTGGCGCGGTCTTTTTTCGTGAACCGACCAGATAAGCCTTCTGCCGGGGTCGCGATTAGGCTAAAGTTTAAATCGTACTGCTTAGATGCTTGTTCCACTTTTTCACGCATATAAGAGATCATTTGAAAACCTAATTCATCTGCCTTTGTACTTTGACCGTGATGTTCACCCGTTAACGCCACGAGTGCTTCGGCTAGACCGATAAAACCAACACTTAGCGTGCCTTGTTTTAACACCTCACGTACTTCATCTGTTGCTTGAAGTGTCTCACTGTGTTTCCACACACCTTGGCCATAAAGGAAAGAAAAATGTTGGGCTTGTTTTTTCGCTTGAAACTCGAAGCGTTCTAACAGCTGTTTAATGACAACATCCAGCACGCGATCTAATCGGTAATAGAAATCATCCAGTGAAGTAGCAACAAGACCTAGCTTCACTAAGTTAACCGACGTAAACGATAGATTTCCGCGTTCAATACTATTATTGTCCCCGTGGCGATTATCCATCACTCGTGTGCGGCACCCCATGTAAGACACTTCCGATTCTTTCGTGCCATTATAATGCACGATATTACATTCAGCATCAATAAAGCTAAAGTTAGGGAATAAGCGCTTCGCTGTTGTTTCAAGGGCTAACTGGTACACATCATAGTTTGGATCTGTTTCACTAAAGTTTACGCCTTGTTTCATTTTAAAGATTTGAATTGGAAAAATTGGTGTTTCTCCGTTACCAAGACCCGCTTTTGTCGCTTGTAGTAAGTTTTTCATCAACATCCGACCTGCTTTTGATGTATCGGTACCATAATTGATCGAGACAAACGGTACTTGGCCCCCGCCACGTGAATGCATCGAGTTACAGTTATGGATAAAAGCTTCGCACGCTTGATACGTTGAACGATCCGTTTCTTGCCAAGCGATATCATCTAGCTCTGTTTCAGTCCAGTTGGTCGGGTAAGATTGTAGGCGTTCTAAGTGTTTTTTATGTGTCTTTTCAACATATGGGGCTAAGTCGTAATCAAACATCGGATAACTCTGACCACCGTGCTGCATATTTTGATTAGATTGAAAGATAATCGATGAAAGTGCCATCGCACTCATAATATCATTTGGTTCACGCATAAATCCGTGACCCGTATTAAAACCGTCCTTTAATATTTTACCGAGCGGAATTTGGGCGCATGTTGTCGTACCCGTTGGATAAAAATCCAAATCGTGTGGATGGATGAAGTTCTCTTCCATCATTCTAACAACTTCTTCTGATAAGAGCTTTTCTTTTGCGAAAAAACTTTGCCGCTTCAGAACCAAACTTCGACATTTGCCCCATTGGTGAGGCACCATCTACATTCGCATTTTCTTGAATAAGATCTTGATTACTCACCTCTACCACTTCTGTTAAGGCGTCAATTAAGCTTGTTCCTTTATTTCTGTCATCACTACCATAAAATCCACTCCTTAAGCATGTATGTACAATATATAGAATAGTTAACTGATACGAACACTATATGTTGTATTATTCTATCATAAGCCTTTCTCATTTTATAGTGAATTTTGTCACATAAAAAGGTCTAAAAATGATGAAACAGACATGAAAACAACTCATGTCGGCTTTCATTTTAGTTATGACAATTTTGTGACAGGTGTTAACAGACTTCTACTTCAATAGACATTGTCCGACATTTTCTATACATATATTTCAAAATTAACTTCAAATAATTAGAAGTTAATGTTACAATTGAATAGAGACTATTTTACTATTTCGATGCTACATAAGTTAAAATTGGTAGATAGTCTTTCGCAAATGACCGTTATAGTTAAAGAAAATTGAGTAAAAAATACTATTAAAATTGGAGGCGTTATTATGTCAAACAAAAATGAACAGCGTAAGCCTTTTTACAAGAAATGGTGGTTTATTCTCATTGTGGCGGCAATCATTGTTTCTGCCCTGACAGGAGGAAACGACGAAACTGACTCAACAGGCGAAGAACCAGAGAAGGAGACGGACACCACAGAAAATAATATGAACGTGGAAATGTCCAATGATGAATCTGAATCTGAAGATGATTCAGATTTGAATAACGACGACACATCCCCATCAGATACAAATGAAACTGAAGATACTGAGGATACTGAAGCTCCCGTTGAAAACGCACCAAGTGAAACTGAATCTGATGTATCGCGAGAGTTTCGTAATGCTCTTCAATCTGCCAAGGATTACTTAAACTACAGTAGCTTTTCAAAACAAGGATTGTATGACCAACTCCTATTTGAAAGTTTTCCTGAAGATGCTGCACAATACGCCATTGATAACATAGAAACCAATTGGAATGAGCAAGCACTAAGTGCTGCTAATGACTATCTAGATTATTCTCATTTCTCTAAACAAGGTCTATACGATCAACTGATTTTTGAAGAATATACCGCTGAAGAATCACAATATGCGATTGATAATATTAACGTGGATTGGAACGAACAAGCGCTGGGGGCAGCGATTGATTACTTAGATTATTCATCCTTCTCGGATCAAGGATTATATGACCAACTGATTTTTGAAGACTTTACAGCCGAACAAGCTCAATATGCGATTGACAATTTACCAGATTAATCATCTTAAAAAATCAGCTATCAAAGCACTGGGCTTCTGAACGTGATCACGTTCAGAAGCCCAGTAACATTAGTAAGGAATACTTTATTCATTTATATGCTTAGCCGTTTAAATGGCTCTATTTGATAGATACCATTCAGTATTTCCCCCTCGATATAAGCGTGATACTCATTGTATTTCTTCCACTATACCATCAATATCCCGATTATCTTTATTCATCTATACTTTCATTACTAGTAAATAATCTATCTGACACAATTATTGATCATACACAGAGTAATCAATATCTCCTTCACTTTTGGCCACAAGTAAGGCGGCATAGACATCTGAGTCAACATTTAAAATCGTTCGAAGCATACCCACAAACCACTCTACCCCAGCAAAGATTGCGATCGATTCAAGTGGCAAGCCCATCTGCGGAATAATTATCGCCATAGATACAAGACCCGCACCTGGCACAACCGCATTCGAAAGTGAAACCAGTGTTGATAGAGCGGCAATGAAAATATATTGAGTGAGCGTATATTCCGCTCCGTATATTTGAGCAATAGTGATGACCGTAATTGCCATATGCATCGCTGCACCGTTACTATTTAAAGTCATGCCTAGTGGCAAGACAAACTTTGATACTCTTTCACTAATACCTAATTTTTCTTTAGCGTCTTTCATTGCCGTCGGCAATGTAATGGCTGACGATGTCGTTGCGAGCGCGATCACAGACATTTGAAACATCCCTCGAACAAGCTTAGGTAATTTTATACGACACGTAACGGAAATAAATACAGTAAAAAGTAATAAATAGATAGCTGTAGCTAAACCGTAGACACCTAAATATTTTAATAGCGGCATCATAACACCTAATCCAAGCTTGCCGATGGTACTTGCAATCAATGCAAAGATACCAATCGGCGCTAAATTCATTATCATTAAGACAAGTTTTAAGATAATATGATTAAATTCTTTAATAAATCCAAGTACTTTTTCTGCGCCAGACTCCACTCTAACTAGACTCATCGCAATACCAAATAGGACAGAAAAGATAATAATCTGTGCGATATTCCCCTCTGCCATCGATTGAATGACGTTTGGTGAGAAGAAATTCAGTATCACATCAGAGGATGTTCCAATACTGTTTGGGTCAATGTCAACACCGTTTGTCAATGTATCTAACTGATTGCCGACACCTGGCTTTAACCAATAACCAATTATAATACCAAATAATGCGGCTAAAAAGGATGTTCCAAGAAAAATCCCAATGGTTTTTAAGCCTCTCCTACCTAATTCCTTTGAATTTAAACTACCTACCGCTTCAATAATCTGCCCCATAACGAGAAGGATAATGGACATTTGAATCAAGCGAAGAAAAATATCGCCGATAAGCTTTAAACTTGTTAAATCCCCATCAGAGAGTACCCCGAATAAGACACCTAGTATTACCGCCAACATGATTTTTGTTGTCATACTTAACTTTAGCTTTTTCATAACGGCCTCCCGACTAACAACATGTAAGCAGGTGCTAATAGCTAGCACCCGCTTCTTGTTTATAGATTGATTACAAACGGGCTTTCACTCGCTAGTTATTAGAGATTCATGCATTTCAACATTGAGCGATTCGACTTTCTCATTGTTATTTTTATGTTTTACGACAACAGTACCAGCTCCTTGATGAATATTATCTAAGTTGCTAAGTGATGTGATAATCGCTTTACCATGATCAGATGTTTCAACAAACTTCACTGCCGCCTCAATTTTTGGTAACATGCTTCCCGGTTCAAATTGCCCTTCACCGATATACTGCTTTAACTCCTCAACAGACACTTCTTCAAGCTTTTTCTGATTTGGCTTATTAAAGTTAATATACACATTATCGACACCGGTAAGAATGATAAATAAGTCAGCATTGACCTGTTCAGCTAATTTCTCTGAGGCAAAATCTTTATCAATAACCGCTTCAACACCTGTATAACCGTCCTCCGTCTTAAGGACTGGAATACCGCCACCTCCACAAGAAATGGTGATGACATCATTTTCTACGAGTTGTTTGACCGTATCAAACTCAACAATCCCGACGGGTTTTGGTGAAGGCACTACCTTACGATAACCCCTTCCTGAATCCTCAATATATTTAGCCCCATCTTCTTTTGCTTCAGCCACTTCCACTTCTGTTAAGAAAGGACCAATCGGTTTCGTTGGATGGGTAAAAGCAGGATCATCTTTATCGACTTCTACACGTGTCACAAGAGAAACGACAGATTTATCAATATTTCGCTTCTTTAATATACTACTCATTTCGTTCTGCATCCAGTACCCAATGCTTCCCTCTGTCATCGCGACACATGTATCAAGTGGCAAGGCTGGATTTTTCTCACTATCTGCTAATTGTTGCTGTAATAATAAGTTCCCTACTTGAGGCCCATTTCCATGCGAAATAATCAATTGATTATGATGTTCAACTAAATCCGCTAAACGATCACATGTCTGTCGAATGGCTTCGATTTGAGCACCTGCTGTTGGGTCATCTGAAAGAATCGCATTCCCACCAAGAGCCACAATTATTTTTTTATTTTCAATCATACTTTCTCCCTCTTTCCCTCTATCGTTTGAGCATTATTTTGCTTCTTCTATCTGATCATTATCTTTAGCCACGAGGACAAATATAATCATCCCGATCGTCAGTAAGACGGATGCCAGGTAAAAACCAACTTTCATAGAACCTGTTGTATCCGCAATCCATCCAGTGATATACGGTGCTAAAATCGCCCCTGACATCCCAATGAAGTTATAGGCACTTAATGTGGTAGATAAAGAACTTTTCGGTGCATTTTTTGTTACAAACGCCACTAAAATAGGATCAAGTGCTAACTTGCCTGTTAAACCATAAACAATTAAAGCGACAATCAGTAACGTACGATCCGTTACAAAGGCAATCCCGAATGATGTAATAATCGATAGTGGACAAGGAAATAAATAAATTTCTTCGTTGTTTTATACTTATCAGATAATCGCGCTAAGATAAGTGCACCTGGAATGGATGCCCATGGTACAAGCGATGAAATAAACCCAACACTTGTGCCCGCAAAACCACGTTCTACTTGTAAGAATCTTGGCAACCACGTAATGATAACGAAGTAGCATAGATAGAACAGAAAACTAAAATAAATGTTACCACTAAGTTTTTATTCGTAATAATTGATTTAAAACTAACTTTTTCACTAGCAACAGCTTGTGTTGCATCACTATTATTTACTTCTTCTTTGCCTTGATCTTCTGGTCGCACAATCTTTTCTTTTAATAACGTATAATAAAGAATACCCAAGATCACTGTTGGAACGGCCATAATATAGAATGGCTGACTCCAGTGCGCACCATTTTCAAGCACTAATTTACTTGATAATAAGTAACCAAGAGATGTACCAAACGCCATCCCACTATTAATAATGGCTGTACCTAAGGTTAATTTCTTCGTTGGAATCGCTTCAGTAGACAAGGCATAACCCGGGCCATAATAAGCTCCCTCACCGATACCAGTTAACACACGGAAAAGCATAAATACACCAAAAGCTGATGCCACACCGCTTAAATAGGTGGTAACCCCAAAGAGAATAAAACCAAGGGAAATGACGAGCTTTCGTCCAACTTTATCTGCTAATACACCAAATGGAATTTGAGTTACCGCATACGCTAAGAAGAACACACTATTGACTAAGCCGAGCTGCGCGTTACTTAAACCAAACTCTGCTCCAATATTACCCATAACCGGATTAAGAATCGTCCGGTCAGCATACATCAAAATCCATCCGAAGAAGCCTAACGCGACTACTTTCCACCAATAACGTTCCGATACCGGCATAGCTTTATACTTATCAACCATATTCATTTGTTTTGCTTGTTCCATTTAAAACCCTCCTCAACTTTTAGACACCATTGTTAGTCCTAACCAAAAACCATATAACGTATCATAGCCTGACGTATGGCCATACTGCTGAATTTCTTTTATGACTGTTTCAATCACTTCTCGATTATTTGTATCTAATAATTTTACTAAGGCAACAAAATTCTCACTTAAATGGTCATGTAATAAAGCGTGAAAATAAGCGATACTAATGTAAGTTGTTTTATTTTCTGATACTTTATAAGCTAAACAGTCTAACCAATCTTGACTCACTTGAAAAGCCATCACAGCCATCGTATAACCCATAAGCAAATCATCACCACTCGGTGTTAACCCTAAACCTCGACCTAAAAAATAATCTATAAGAGCAAGCTGTGTTTGTTTATTTTGTTTAGGTAGATTGATGAGCTGTTCAATGTGTTCAACTGCTGTATCATTCAGCTCTAACCCGATTTGTTCTGTTAGCTTGCTTTGCTCTAGCATTTGGTACAACACCGTCTCTTGTATAGCTTTTTTTTGACAAATAACAGTAGGAAAAGATAGATCCATCACTGACAGATCATTGTAATGAATCGCGATGATAGCTGCTTCGCCGTAAATAACAAGTGCATGTTGTTTTTTAACAACTAAGTCACCTACTCGTACAACCGCTTTAACATCAGCTAATTTGTCTGGCGCTATGTTAATGCCAAAAGCAGACAGCGGCTCACTCGCTGCACTTAAAAAGAGATGCGTATCATCAAATTCGATATTAATGCCCCGTTTAAACAGGCTATGTACACGGCCTGTTTCAATTTTGTGTATCAGGGGGAGCAACAAACTACTAATTGCTCCACCCTTAATGTTGTTAACCATGATTAGTCAACAGTAATGCCAAGTTTGTCTGCATAGGCAAGTAAAGCTTTTTCAAAGCACGCAAGCGGTGCACGCACCGTCCCTGCGCCTACTTGACCAATGCCAGGTTCTTTATGGGCAATACCGGTATTGATGATTGGTGTAATCCCAGAATGAACGACTTTTTGTGCATCAATGCCTAAGCATGCACCTTTAAAGTCCCATGTTGGAATACTCCAATTCGCATTGTTCGCTAAGCAAATCTCATTCATTTCCTCCGAAACATCAAGAGCATCATTGAAACCACCAGCACCTACAAAACGAGTCACACCTGGGGCAGCGATCATCGCCATACCACCGACACCGACAGTTTCTGTAATGGCACTGTCACCAATATCAGGGTTCGCGTCACTCTCTGAATAGCCAGTGAAGTACAAACCGTTTGGTGTGTTGACTGGCGCTGTAAACCATTCATCACCCATACCACTGATGCGAACACCAAAGTCGCGACCATTTCTTGCCATGGTTGTCACAACGGTTCCTCGTTGGATTTTACGCGCGGTATCAACCGTTGCTTTTCCTGCCGCCATCATGATATTTAAGAAGAATTGGTCTGTATCAGCAAGGAAACTAATGACATCATATTTATCTTTTTCATTGATTTTTAATTTTACAATGAGCGGTGTCACTTCTTTTAAGAAATTAAGCGAGGCCGCGATATTACGTTGATGGAACTCATCACCCATCGTGATGGCTTTTGCTATCATAACACTTAAGTTAAGGCCACCCTCTTTATGTCTGAGCGCTTGTGAAAGCACTGGTCCTAATACATCTTTCATCCAGTGAAGACGATCGACAACCTCTTGTGAATAAGCCCCAAACCGAAGAACCTTCCCGATACCTTCGTTTAATGTACAGTAAGCAGGTGAGCCATCGAGTTTATTTTCAACCACGAGTACAGGCATATTACTAGACGTAATTCCCCCCATTGGTCCGACCGCATGATGATGGTGACAAGGTGAGAAGGTCACGCCACCCGTTTCAAGTAACTTCCGTGCACTTTCTTCGTCATCCGCCCAACCTTCAAATAACACCGCACCAATACATGACCCTTGCATAGGTCCTGTCATATCTTTAAAGTCAATCGGTGGTCCAGCATGAAGGATGACACGATCATTTAACACATCCATCACTTCTTTAGCTGGACGCACATCGACTAAGAACGGCTGAGTATTTTTCATCTGTTCAACAACCGCTGCATTACCTTCTTCTACTTCATCTAGTTTTGCTAAAGCATGTAAAATTTTTATCAGCTTTTTATTTCCACCAGCAGCTGGTTTCCAGTTGTACTGTACCGTTTTACCACCATGTTCAATAATGGATTCAGTAAAGCTCTTCAAACCAATGTTAATGACACGTGGTTTTGTATTGAGTAAATCACGAATCGCTTCACTTAGTTTTGGTAAAGTATTTTTAGCCGCGTTAACCTCTTGTTGGTCTTTATTATTTGTTTCATAATCAATCCCTTTTAGTTTAAGCGCAAGACGCACAGCTTTCGCATTACTTTCTTCCACAAACACACCAGACCGCTTTAATGTACGAATGGCTTTGTCATAACCTTGAGGATCTTGGTCTGTTCCACAGACTGTTGCGACAAAGTATAAGGTTCTTCCGTCTTTTTCAGCTGTTGCTTTCGCTTCTAAAATCGCTGGTGATAAGGCTTCTGCCATGTCTGGATGTGAACCATAACCTAAGACACAATCAAATAAAATAACTCCTGTATCTGCATCGTTGGCGTATGTTCTCATTTTATTGATACGTACTTCTGGGTCAATCATTGGGTGTGGTTTTCCTTGCGTATAAATGTCATCACCCAAATCCATGACTTCATAGCCATTGGCTTTTAAGATATACCCTTCCTCTTTAATTAACCCGCCCAAGTCAAGAGCATCTGAGATAAGCATACCCGCTTCAGCCGCTAACGTTCCGCCAGAATAAAGCCCTTTGACTGTTTTATCTTCAGATAAAACAACGTCAACGCTATTTGCTAGCGGCTGACTGTAATTTACCTGCACGGCTTTTCCTTCTGCTAAATCAACGGCGATGCGTGCTGTTTCTTCAAGTGTATGTGCTAAGTAAACATCACCTTCATGATGATCTGGTTTTTCACCTAAGAAAATCGCCACAGCTGGTTTAGATAAGCTATGCAATAATTCTACAATCTCATCACGCACTTTTTTTGCAGGTGGCTTGGAAATAAAGACAATCACGTCTGTGGGATCATGTGCCTCTAATCCAAGTAACGCATCTTTTGCCGTAATCGCTCCAACTTCTTCGCTTAAATCACGTCCACCTGTGCCAATCGCATGAACAACCCCTCCTCCGAGACGGTCAATAATGGTGGTCACTTCTTGAATCCCCGTGCCAGAAGCACCAACAATACCGATGTTACCTGGTTTGACAACGTTAGTGAAAGCAAGCGGTGTACTAGAGATAATACCCGTACCACAATCTGCCCCCATTAACATAACGCCCTTTTCGTGGGCTTTTCGTTTTAATCTGGCTTCTTCCTCAAGTGGAATATTATCTGTAAATGAGAAAACATGTAGACCTTGATCTAGAGCATTTTCAATTTCATCCACACCGTACTCGCCTGGAATAGATAATAAAGCGAGGTTTGCCTCTGGCAACTTATCTTGAGCAGCTTTAAAGCTATTGACTGTTTCAAATCCACTTGTTTCACCTTTCACGGCTAAATCATCTAAAAACTTATCCGACTCTGATAAAGCGTTTTCAAAAATCTCCTCATTCTCAGCGTCGATCACGATGACCATATCACTCGGTGAGGCTGTTTTTGCTTCGTCTGTTAACAAGCCACTGTTTTTAAAAATGTCTTTGTTAGCATCCGTCCCCATCATAATGGAGCATTTTTTCACTCCTTCCAAACCATTGATAGCGTTGGTTAGTAGCATCAAGTTAATTGAATCTTGATAACTATTTTTTCTAATCACTGTTTTTAACATTTTCAAACCTCCTTGTTTGCTGTAAGATAAATATAGCACGAGAGTTTTTAGAATACATTGGCTAAGAAATCTAGAATTTTATTGTTTTTTTAGACGAAAAGGATAAAGGGGGTGGCAAAATGAAGGCGCTTAACTTGATGCGACTGGAACCATTAAAAAAAGCAAGAATCATCGCAGGCGAGGCTGGTTGTGATAAAAAGATTACCGGTGTTAATGTATTAGAAGCCCTAGATATCGAAAATTGGGGCAAAAAAGGGCAAGTCATTCTCACGAGTTTTTTCGCATTTAAAGATTTATCCGAAAAGACCTTAACCGATTTTTTTAAGAAGATGGCGATCATCGGGATTGCAGCGATTATTGTTAAAGTCGATCGTTTCGTACATCATGTGCCTGAATTGATGATTGAACTTTGCCATCAGCACGGCATCTTATTAATCCAAATTGATAAAGAAGTTAAGTATGAAGCCATTGTTTTAGCTATTTTAGAACCAATCATTAATAAAAATGTTGCTTTACTCAATCGTTATTATGAGATTCATAGTGAGATTACGCAGATTGCTTTAAAGATGCCGTCAATCCAAGCTATTTTGGAAGAGTTTAAACAGATGATTCATTTTGATTTCACCTTATTGAATATGTTAAAAAAGACTCAAATCACTACTAACGCCGATTTATCAAATTACCACATTCTTAGTAAACAAGCCATTAAACAGGAAAAATATATGTTTTATAGTTATAAACGACGTGAGGTGATCTACACCATTGGGAGCGAAGAAAGTAAGGGGTCTCAAATCAGTGTACAAATCCCTTGTCTTGAGCATGATGAATATGAGCTGATTATTCACGAAGGGACTCATCACATTAGCGAAGAAGACTTTATGGTGTTAGAGAATGCGGTCAAATTTCTTCAAATGGAATTGTTGAAGAAATATGCGCTGTCACAAAATATTTATCAACAAAAAAATAACATCTTAAACGATGTATTAAATAACCGCATTCAAGAAGAGAAAGATGTCGATGACATTTTAGATTACTTAAATATTGATAAATATGACTATTATCAAGTCGCCATCGTAAAACTCTATCAAAAAGAGCAAGTCGACACACTTCAAAAGGATTACACCAAGCTGTTAAAAAAGATGCGTTATCTATTAAAGGTTCCAACCAACCGTTTTGCCTATATGGAAAATACGAACCGAATTGTTTTATTAGCTAACCTTAGAGAAGTTGATCAGTCACTCAATGAGAAGAAAATCAAAGAAACGGTTGAACAAGTCATGAAGGGATATAAAAAAGATTATTACCATATCAGTATGAGCTCAGTTGTACACAAGGAAGCTATTCACAGAGCAAATACTGAAGCGTTGAAAACTCAAAAAATTCTTGATTTATTTTATCCAGAAAACTCCGTTTTAAACTACCAACAATTAGGTATCTATAAGCTATTACTCGACCTAGATAAGTTAGATCAAGCTAAGAGTTTTATCTCGCCGCATATTGTTGACTTTAAGGAACAGCATCCGGAATTATTTGAAACACTGTCTGTTTTTATTGATACGCAACAGAGCTACACTAAAACAGCTGAACGACTATTTTTACATCATAAAACGATTCGATACCGGATAGACAAGGTGAAAGAGTTACTCACTATTAATTTTGATCAACCTGAGGATATTTTACAAATTCAAATCGCCACGCGATTATTTAAACTGTTACATTAGTTTTAAGGGAGGACATACTGTTGCACACACCTGAGATTTACCACTATACATCCACTCACAATATAAATATGATGATGACATTATATCGTGCCAGTGAGAATAGACAGAAGGCTACGATTGTCTATTTTCATGGCGGGGGACTATTATATGGTCATCGCGATGACTTGCCAAACATTTACGTCGATCAGCTAGTGACGGCTGGTTATGATGTATTAACGTGTGACTATCCACTGGCGCCAGAGGTCTCACTAGATATAATCTTGCAGTCTACCTATGAACTTTGTGTGCATTACGCGACGCATAGAAAAGACATTTTTCAACTAGAGCATAATCGTTTGATTTTATTTGGACGCTCAGCAGGAGCCTATTTAGCTCTTAAACTAGCTGAGACTTTGTTAGAAAAAACAGATATGACACCTGCTGCTATCATAAGTTTATATGGCTATCCAGGCTTTGACGTAGATGAATTCAAAAAACCAAGTAAGCATTACTTACAGTTTCCAGCCGTAGAGGACAGCGTCGTTAATGGCATTATCTCAGACCATTATGTGACAGAGGGTTCACTTGAAAAGCGCTTCGCCCTCTATTTAAAAGCAAGACAAGAAGGCAACTGGTTACGTTACTTACAACCTCACTCACCACTTGAGACTTATCACGTCTCAGATGAAACATTTAAACAGTTTCCACCGACCATACTAGCTGCCGCTACACATGACCCTGACGTGCCTTACCGACTATCGAAACAGATGAGCCGGAAAATACCGTCAGCTAAATGTCTCACCATCTATAATGACACACATGATTTTGACCGAGATACGACCGATACGACCGGCATAAAAATCTATGCACAAATCATTGCTTGGTTAGAGGAAACGTTAACAACGACAGCAGTAAAAGAATGCTAGACATAAAAATAACGGTAACCAATGTTCATCACGTCGGTTACCGTTATTTTGAATGTATATTTGATTTAAGGTTTCATACTAATAAACTAGCTGATGAATTGACCCCTAAACTATCTCATAAAAAGAAGTCATTCAATCAAACTTTACGATCGTTCTTCCAAGATGTTCACCCTTTTTAATTGCGGTGATTTTCTCTTTTAAACCTGTTAACGACACTTCGTTTACTAATGCCGTTTGCGACACATTCCAGTCACCTGCAAGCTTATCCCATAATTCAAACCGTTCTGTGATAGGTACGTTGACAGAGTCAATACCTAAGATGTTCACCCCTCTTAAAATCAGTGGTAAGACCGTTGACGTTAACTGGATGCCTGCGGCATTCCCACACATGCTTATGCTTCCTCTATAGGATAGTTGAGGGATAATGGTTGAGGCAACGTCCCCGCCAACCGTATCTAACACATAGTCATATTTAGATTTATTTAGCGGTCTTTTTAGTTCACCCAAGTCCTCTGGAAAAATAATTGCTGTTGCTCCTAATTTTTTAGCGATCTCCACTTGATAACTTTTACGGACTAAGGCCGTAATGTTAGGATAGCCACTTTTAGCTAACATCTGCAGCGCGAGACTACCGACGCCACCTGTTGCACCTGTCACTAAAATCTCAGGATGATTATCAGGTCTTAGGCCGTTTTTTTCTAAAGCTGCAATCGAAAGGGCCGCTGTTACACCGGCTGTACCAAAAACCATGGCATCTTTTAACGTCAAGCCTTTAGGTAAAGGCACAAGCCAATCAGCTGGCACTTTTGCATATTCAGCGAATCCACCTGTATGAGTCATACCAAGTTCAAAGCCTGTCACAATGACTTCTTGTCCTTCTTCATACGCTTCGTGTTGTGAACGAACAACCGTCCCACTTAAGTCGATCCCTGGAATCATTGGGTAATTTCTAATGACACCTCCGTTTTTTTGTACCGCCAGCATATCTTTATAGTTGAGCGAAGAATAAGCCACTTTAATAAGTACGTCTCCTTCAGATAATGCCTCCACCGCTACATCTTCTAAGTCATAATTCACTTCGTCATTTTCTTCTCTAACAACAAGCGCCTTAAATAAATTCATCTCATATTCTCCTTTGTTTTTTATAAAAACAGTTCGCAAACAAAAATGTTTGCTATAAAAGATTAACATGCTATGATGGATACGTCAACATAGGAAAGGGGGCTGTCTATGGAATTACATGATTGTATGAATTTTTTACTTAGTGTCAGTCAAAACAAGGTATTCAAACATTTCAGCAAACTACTTCAAGAATATAAATTAACACCCGCTCAGTATGGGGTATTAAATTGTTTGTGGCAAGATGGGGCTCTGTCTCCAAAACAAATTGGGGCTCTTTTACACTTAGAAGCGCCAACGGTGTC
Organism: Halolactibacillus sp. JCM 19043; assembly: GCF_001310395.1. Taxonomy (NCBI): domain Bacteria; kingdom Bacillati; phylum Bacillota; class Bacilli; order Caryophanales; family Bacillaceae; genus Halolactibacillus; species Halolactibacillus sp. JCM 19043. Next base: position 134,468 of record NZ_BAXD01000004.1, on the reverse strand, counting down.
TGGCATTCTTGATCGTATGCAAAAGGCTGATTTAATCGAGCGATCGATTGATGAAAATAGTCGAAGAAACGTCTGGGTCATCCCAACGGAAAAAGCAAATGCCATGAAAGACCCTATCGAAAAGGTCACTCAGCAGTTAAATACCGTCGTTCTAAAAGACTTAGCTGATGATGAAACGCTTGTATTAAAAAAGGCATTAACAACGATTATCACGTCTGATTTTCATGAAGATGTTTAATTAACCTACTGTTTGAATAGACAAAAACACCGCTAAATAAAGGCTTACCCCTTTATTTAGCGGTGTTTCTTATTTAGTATAGTCGTTTAAGGAAGAAAAGTGATTATCTACGCTTCGTCATTTTTTCTGTCTGATTTTATATTTACTGTTGGTGTATTTACCAGCTCAAAGGTTGCAGAAGCAAGAGCGACTTTTCCGTCACTGCTTTCAACTTTTTGTAAAATATGCGAGAATAACTCATCTTTAATACCGAGCCGTTTCTTGTAATCAACAACGTACCTCACCGTAAACTCAACCCAATTGTCATTCGCCACCATTAAGACAAGCGGTTCTGTTTGCGCATCTTCAATTAAGTATTTCTTAACCATCTGATCCCACTGTTCTTCTGCTTCTTTCGTGTAATCACCCACAACATTGTTCGCTACTTCAGTAAACATCTGTCTAGCCATGTTATAGTTACTGCCAAACCTTACCGGGATTTTAATCTCATCCCACAAAAATGGAAAGTCAGCTGAGTAATTGTAAACCGGTTCTTTAAAAACAAAGCTATTGGCAATCCGGACAATCCGGCCGTTATATAAATCACCATCAACCCAACCACCGATCTCCATAATGGTTGTTCGAAGGATGCCAACATCAATAACGTCCCCTTTTATTCCACCGACTTGTACACGATCCCCTGACTTATAAATATCACTAAACAAGATCGCCAGCCAGCCGGCAAAACTAACAATCACTTCCTGTAAGGCAAAGGTGATTCCAGCACCCGCTATACCAAAGAAGACCGTTAACGATCCTAACCGGTCACGATAGACGACCGAGATGAGTAAGACAATTAAGAAATACCCCACAATCCCGACCGCTTTTTTCGTGCGATAAGAACTATCGGAGTCCTTAATATAATGATTCAAACGCTTTTCAATGAAGCTTCTAATAATGAGAATTACGATAATCCCGACAATAGCTGCGAGAAGCTGCATCGCATACGGTTGGCTAAAAAAACGTATGAGTGGATTCAACACGCGTCCCCCTTTCTGATAGGTACCTTTATCAATATCTACCCGCTCACCTATCTTTTAACCTTTATATTTTTTGCGGTATAAGCACTTAACCTAAGCTATACACGTTGATACAAGTTTCAATCCACGTAAAAAGCTAGCATCCCTCTCTAAGAGCGACACTAGCTTTAAATGATAGTTAGTAAAAATCAGTTGTTAATTATTTTCTTAACGGCTTAAGTGCTCCGCTCCAGTCATTGACTTGGTCTAACATTAAGTTGATGGTTTCTAAGTGCAAGTCTTGTGGCGCAAACTCTTGACCTTTGAAGTCATAGAATAATGAGAGCGTTGGGTGTGTACGGACATCGGCAATCATTAATTCACCCATAATTCCGCGTAAATGTTCAGCGGCACGTGCACCACCAGTTGAACCGTAGCTTACCATACCGGCTGCTTTATTATGCCAAGCGTCACGCGCTAAATCAAGCGCATTTTTAAGTGAGGCTGATAAACTATGATTATATTCTTGTACAATAAAGACAAAACCATCAAGTTCCGCTAATTTTTCATTCCATTTTGCAATACCCGGCGCATCTCCTTCACCTAATAACGGTAATTGGTAATCTTTAATATCAACGATCTCATAGTTTGCATCTTCGCGCTTATCAGCAATTGATTTTACCCATTCTCCTACGGCTGGACTAACGCGGCCTTCTCTCGTACTTCCTAAAATAATCCCAATGTTCATTTTTTCACTCATGTTTTTTTCCTCCTTAGATTGTGTTCCTAATAGTTTATTTAACCATTTCATTTAGCTAACCTACTTTCTCTCTTCCCATTAAACCGTCAATTCAATCCGATTTCCCGATGGGTCTTTAGTAAAGATATGATGATTGATCTCCTCAACGGTCGCTCCCTGTTCCCTTAAGCGCTGCACGATGTTATGAAGTGCTGCGGTGTCTTGATACACCATCTTAAATGACTGCATACCGACACTTGTTTCTTCTTCAGGTGGTAACCCTTCCCCTTTCCACGTATTTACACCGACATGGTGGTGATAGTGACCGGAAGATAGAAAGAGCGCTTTACTGCCAAACACACTCGCGACATCAAGACCTAATCCATCGACATAAAAGGCTTTTGTTTTATTTAAATCTGCCACATATAAGTGGATATGCCCCATAATGGTTTCTTCTGGTAACCCTTGCCACTCGCTCCCCTCAATCCGATGAGACATTAAGGCTTCTGCATTTAATGGATCAGTTGCCATCTTGACTTGACCACTGTGCCATGTCCATTCATCAGGATCACGGTCGATATAAATCTCAATCTCATTACCATCGGGATCACTTAAATAAATCGCTTCACTGACTAAGTGATCCGCTGCCCCTAAGTCAATGTTGTGACGCGTTAGGTGAACAATTACATCCGCTAAATCTTTCTTCTTAGGTAAGAGTAAAGCAAAGTGATACATACCCGTTGTTTGTTGGATTTTCGGTGTCACACCGTCTGGTTGAGTCAAGGTAAGAAGCGTTGTCTTCCCATCAGCTGTTAATTCAGCCGTCATATTTGTTTGAGATAAGACTTTAAACCCAATAACCGTCTGATAAAAGTTGAGTGACCGTTGTAAATCACTTACCTTTAATGTGACATGGCTGACAAATGTTGTTGGTTTTTCATGAAAGCCCATTGTATTTCCTCCTCTCCATCTTTCAGTGATGGATTCATTTCTTTTTGTTTTTAACTTACTTTATGTAACCTACTATATATTATTGATTAATATTCGTCAAGTAATTAATTTAATATTTGTTATTAAGTTTTAACATATGCTATAATACCATTAGAAGAGGTGAAGATTATGGCACAACCAACCATTTGTCCAAAATTCGAAAAAGCGATTTCTATCTTAAGCCAGCGCTGGACAGGACTTGTCATCTACCAACTATTAAATGGCACGCAACGTTTTAATGAGATTCAGTCTGCGATTGGCATTAGCGGTAAAGTCTTATCCGATCGATTAAAAGACCTAGAACAAAAAGGATTAGTCAAGCGCGACGTCATTCCAGATACGCCCGTTGTCATAGAATACTCCTTAACGGATAAAGGTCGTTCAATGGAGCCAATATTAAAATCTATTGAACATTGGTCACAGGAATGGATGTTTCTAAACGACTAATCCTTATCAATCATTTAATAAAGCGCGAGCTATTTGAGTTATCCTCATTAGCTCACGCTTTATTTGTACTTAGATATATGTGTTATTACTCACATAATTATAGTATAGACTTTATTTATGATGTCTATCCTACCAGCTCAGATTTTATAGCATGAAGCTCAAGAACAGGCTTAGACAACAATTGATACACTGATAAAGTTCGCCTATATATTTCTACTTCTTTTTGGTCTAGTTTAATACTTTGTTCCATAGATGTAATGTCACTTTGATTATCCTTCATGCTTAGTATGACTGCTCCTAAACATGAACTTTCAATGCGGTTACTTTCAATAAGCTCATGATTAAAAATATTTGCCGCAATCCGCTTCCACAAGTTGGATTTTAAAAACCCACCCGTCACTTTAATTGTTGAAATATCTCCTACTAAATTAGTGAGTATTTGATAAACATCGTAAATATTGTACATGACCCCTTCCATAACAGCTCTTGCAAAATGACCTTTGTTATGAATGGGCTTGATACCAATAAAATGACCTGTTGCTGTTGCATCCCAAAGAGGCGCACGTTCACCATTTATATAAGGATAAAATAATAACCCCTCAGCACCTGCGGATATTTCTTCAGCACGTGCATTTATCTCATCTAAACTGGTTTCTTCTAATAACGTTGAAAGCCATGCTAGTGTATTACCTCCATTATTAACAGCTCCTCCAATGACCCATGTATCTTTCTTTAGGTAATAACAAAATGTACGACCTTGATAATCTAGTTTGATCTCATCACTAATAACTCGAATGGCACCACTCGTTCCAATAGTAAGAGCCGCTTCACCTTTGTTTATCGCTCCAAGACCAACGTTTGATAAAACTCCATCACTTGCCCCAATATGAATATCCAATTGATGGTTTAACCCTAATTCTTCAAGTTCTTTTAGATTTTTTTGATGAAATAAATAATCTGTATCGACTAGTTCAGATAACGATTCACGGTTAATGCCAATAATTTCCAGTACGTCATCATCCCAATCTAATTGTTCTAAATTTAATAATCCCGTCGCAGAAGCAATCGAATAGTCAACTTTCCACTCACCTGTTAATTTATACGTGATATATTCTTTTATCCCTACAATTTTCTTGGCTTCTCCTAGAATGTTAGACTGTGTACTTTTCAGCCAGACTAACTTACTAAATGGCGACATAGAATGAATGGGGGTCCCGGTACGACGGTAAATCCAGTCTAGATCTCCTTGGCTCCTCACTTCTTTAAGAGTATCGTTAGCTCGGTTATCTGCCCACGTATATACTGGTGACAACGGCGTGTAATTATCAGAAATAAGTAGGACACTGTGCATGGCACTAGATAAAGACAGCGATTGAATCCAATCTTTTATCTCAACATGTCGATGGATTATTTCTTTAATTATTTTTTTTACCCCAAGATAGATTTCATCTGCTTGCTGTTCTGCCATCCCTAAGTAATCACGATACGTTCTATTTACCGTATACGCACTATCAATAACTTCTAATCGTTCATTATATAACACAATTTTACTATTTGTTGTTCCAATGTCTAAGCCTAATGTATACCTAGCTCTCAATGGGCTGCCTCTTCTCAATTACCGTATGCCCACCAAAGCCTTGACGTAAAGCAGAAACTAATTTTTCTCCATATTTTTCTTGATCGAGTGACATAAATCTTACCATTAGCGCTTGAGAAATGACTGGCGTAGGAACTTGTAACCTGAGTGCTTCTTCTACCGTCCATTTACCTTCACCTGAGGACTGAATAATACCTTCAATCTCATCGATATTCCCTTTTTCAAATGCTTCTCCCATTAACTCCATTAACCAACTTCGAATCACAGAGCCATGATTCCAAACAGTAGCGACTTTCTCCAGATCATATGAATATTCTGAGTGATGTAGTAAATTAAATCCTTCACCAATCGCTTGCATCATACCATACTCAACACCGTTATGAATCATTTTCAAATAGTGGCCACTCCCAGTTGGTCCCGTATATAAGTATCCCTTATCCACATTTATTTTTCGAAAGATATATTCTATTTCTTTAAATGCTTCCTTATTACCACCAACCATCATACAAGCACCATTTCTAGCACCAGCAATGCCACCTGAGGTTCCTACATCAAAAAAGTGAATACCTTGTTTTCCACATAATTCTCCTCGACGCTTGGAGTCCTCAAAATGGGCATTCCCCCCGTCAATAATTCGGTCACCTTTATTTAATTTGCTTAATAACCTAGTAAAAGTTGTCTCGGTAATCTCACCAGCAGGAAGCATCATCATACTGTTTTCGTCTCGCCCTCTAATTGATGCAATAACTCATCAACTGATGAAATAAATTGAATGCCTGATTCTTCTACTTTACCTTTGATCGTCTGATCAATATCATACCCATACACTTCTATCTCATGATCATTCAAATTTTTTGCCAAGTTTAATCCCATTTTCCCTAAACCTATCATACCTATTTTCATTTTGATACTCCTCGTGTTCTTTATAGTTAAGTCTTTGCCATGCCAGATACCAAATGCCCTCTTCCTTTATTGACAAGTTTAAAGAAAGAGACCGCTTCACAACGGCCTCTTTCTTCATAATCAACCATCTAGCTTTAGCTTAATTCTGGCCAATATTCTTTATTTGCTTCGATTAGATCATCCAACACATCTTTTGCAACTTTTGCACTTGGAATCGTTTTAGAAAGTGTCAACGCTTGCCATAATTTTTGGTAGCTACCCTCTATATAAGCTTCTACTACTAATTTCTCTACCGTTACTTGTTGGTACATTAAAGCCTGTTCAAAGTTGGGGATTTTCCCTTGAGCTAACGGCTCGACACCATCACTGCCAACGATACAAGGTACCTCAACCATGGCATCATCAGGGAAGTTTGCGATTGCTCCATTATTCTCAACAATCATCAACATTCGTTCATGCGTATTAAACGCAATAGCACGAGCAAGGTCGACGATAAATGAAGCATGGCTATCGATATGGAAATTACTATTTTTAGCTGTTCCTTTTTCAATAATTTCTCTTGCAGCTGTGAAGACTTGTTTCTCTCGCCCTTCCATTACTTCATTTGCTCTCGTGAAGTCAGGATTTGAATGAGCCACTTCATAATCCGGATAGAGATAATATTTTAAATATGTGTTAGGCAAATATCTTGGATTAACCGCCAATAAATCTTTAGCTTTTTTGTGTGTCTCTTGCCAACTAGGGTCCATATGTTGTGTGTCCACTTCTACTTGCGTTAAATAGCCATTTTCAGCAACATAATCTTTAATTTCATCAAGATATTCATGACCTTCTTTATCTTTAACACTTGTCCACCAACCGAAGTGATTCAAACCAAAGTAACGCACTTCTAAATCCTGTGGCTGTTTATTGATAATTTGTGACATCCGTCTTAACGTTCCAACTGGCATATCACAGATATTTAACACTTTTGCATTTGGACGTAAAACACGACAGGCTTCAGCTACAATAGCAGCTGGATTTGAATAGTTTAACATCCAGCAATCTGGCGAGTACTTCTCCATATAATCAATAATTTCTAGCATACCTGTGATGCTTCTCATCCCGTAAGCAATACCACCAGGACCGCATGTTTCTTGTCCAATAACACCATGTCTTAGTGGAATCTTTTCATCTTTTTCACGCATGTCATATTGCCCTGCCCGAATATGCGCCATACAGAAGTCACGATCGGTAAAGGCAACTTCTGGATCGGTTGTATAAGAAAATTTCAACTCTGGAGCTTGCTCTTTAATAAGAATATCGAGTGCTTCACCTAGCACCGCTTGTCTTTTTTCATCATTATCGTAAAGTACTAATTCACGCATAGGGAAACGATCACGGTTATCTAACATCATCATAACAATCCCCGGTGTAAATGTACTTCCTCCTCCGGCAATTACAACTGAAAATTTTTTCATATTAAATCATCCCTTCCTGTTTTATTCTTCTGCTGTTTCTCTATTTAAAACATGATCAACGGATTTACGTATTTTTGTGACTTGCAACCCATAGACGACTTGGACATTCTCACCTTTTTTAATAACCCCACTCGCGCCTGTTTCATTTTTTAACACTTGTTCATCGACAATCTCGGGATTATCTACTGTTAAGCGTAATCGCGAATAACAGTTTGTGACCGTTTTAATGTTATTCTCGCCGCCAAGTGCTTCCACAATAAGATGCGCAAGACCAAGATCGGCTCCTACATTATCCTTTTGTTTGTTTTCATTTTTCTCCTTTTTATCTTTATATTCCTTTTTAGAATATAATTTAGTTTCTTGATTACCCACTTCTCTACCAATCGTTTTAAAATTAAATTTCGTAATCAAGAATCTAAATAGGAAATAATAAACAACAAAGAAAATCAACCCAACAACAATGTACATCGGCCATACCGTTCTTTCTGTTCCTAATGGGACATTGTAAAGGAGAAAATCAATAAACCCATTTGGTCCAATGGCTCTAACATTAAAGATATTTAGTACAACCATACTTAACCCACTTAACACACCGTGTACAACAAACAATATCGGAGCAACAAACATGAAAGAAAATTCAATAGGTTCAGTGACACCAGCAATAAATGACGTTACAGCTGCTGGAATTAAAATTGCTTTAGCTTTTGCCTTGTTTTCAGGTTTGGCTGTGTGATACATCGCTAAACATGCACCAATTAAACCGAACATTTTTGATATACCACGAGCATCCCAAATGACACTTGGTGCAAGTAACCCTCCATTAGGATTAGCGATCTCTGCAAAATAAATATTACGAGCGCCTTCAAACACTTCCCCAGCAACTTCGGCAACGCCTCCTAACTCTGTATATAAGAATGGTGTATATACTAAATGGTGTAATCCCGTAGGGATCAATAGTCGTTCTAGTAATCCATATAAGAATATCCCGAAGTTACCACTTTGATTAATAAGTTCACCTAAATTACTGATTCCCATTTGGAAAAATGGCCAGATGTAAGTAAATAAAATAGCTAAGATAACAACGACTGGAATAAGAACGATGAAGACAAAACGTGTACCTCCATAAATTTGAAAGGCATTATCAAATTCTTTCTCAGCATAGCGGTTATGGACAAAGGCTGTGATAATACCAAGGAAAATACCTAAGAACACACCCATATCTAGCACTTGCACCCCTAAAACAAGTGTTTGTCCGGTCCCTTGTAAATCCCCATCAATTAATATTCCTTGTAAGTCCATAAAGCGGTTCATCGCATTAATAAATACTAAATAACCAAGTACTGCAATAAAACCTGCTTCTGACTTTTTCTTTTTAGCAAGTCCTACGGCTAAACCAACCGCAAAGACAAGTCCTAAATTTACTAAGATGGATACGAGTGATCCCGAAAGAATCGTACCAAATCCTGTAGTGATAGGATTGTCTAAAAACGGAACAACTTCGAGTAACCTTGCATTAGTAAATAGGTTCCCAATCGCGATTAAAATACCAGCAATAGGTAGTATTAATACTGGAATAAACATAGCTTTTGAAAAACGTTGCATAATTCCCATGACTTTTTCTTTCATTTCAGTACCTCCAATGTTTAATAAGTTAACCATAGTCTAGCGGGTTTTTCATATTTAGAAAAGGCTTTCAGCCAATTGAAAAACGTGTTTCGTTAAGACGAAACACGTTTCAGGAATTCTAAATTATTATATTATTCTACTTCATGTATTTCAGTTAAATATCGGCTTAGTAAATACTCTATTAACAGTAAGACAAAAGGGAAAAAGGTATTGGGTAACAGATTACGGTCATCTAGTTTATTTTGATCAGTAATCTTAAAATTTAAATCACTACACTCTCCGATTCTATTAGGAATTTCTCTAGTAAAAGAGACGGAAAATATACCTTCTTTCTTTACAGCCTCCAGTTTTTCTAATACACTCTTTGTTTCTCCAGATTTCGAAAAACATACAAAGGCACCAATGTTTTTTATGTTATTTTCTAATACACCTACAGAGTCTAATGTTGTAGCAATAATGACTTTCTTCCCAAGTAAAAGCAGTTTTTTGTACATGTATTCGGCCGCGATTGATGAGAAACCTGCCGCATAAATGAAAATAAAGTCTTGATCTAGACACAAAACCTTCTTTATGAATATATCCATATCTTCTACTGTATTGTATTGAAGCAACAACCCATGATCTAATTTAAAAAAGTCTAAATCGTCTTCAATACAGTCTGTTTTCGCATTAACCATCGGCAATAACTGATAGTATAAATCTATAAAGCCGTTGTAACCTAATTTCTTTGACAATCTTATTACTGTCGCTGGAGAGGTGTAGTTTTCCTTTGCGATTTGTCTAACCCCCTTTTGTAAGACAGTATCCATGTTACTTAAAATATACGTTAATAACTGTTCATCCAAATCGGTTAAATCTTTCCCATGCGTTATCTTGTTTATATCTATCACATTTAGTCTCCTTCATGTAAATTTTCATTATCCGCTCTAACCTTACCATCATAGATCCTCACCCATAATACAAGCGCTTTCATAAAACCACTTTAAACAACTCATACGTTCTGATACTTACATACTAGCGCTATTATTTTATATTTGTCAATTTTATAATGACAAATCTTCTGATATGATGGTTTATATACATAAATAACAGGAGGCGCACAATGACAACCATTATTTTTGATGTTGATGATACTTTATACGACCAAGCCTTATCTTTTCACGAGACATTTAAACATTTAATTAATGACACATACAACTACGATCAAATAGATCGTATTTATCACGCAAGTAGAAAACATAGTGAAACACTGTTTGACCAAAGTGAACGCGGGGAGATTACTGTCCTTGATTGGCAAGTAGGACGGTATAAGTTAGCACTTCAAGACTTTGGGATTGATATTAATGACGATTTAGCTTTAGAATTTCATAAGCAATATAAACGGGCGCAAGGAAAAATCACCCTTTTTCCTGAAGTCGAAACCTTACTTGATTATTTAAAAACAAAAGACGTGACGTTAGCTATCCTCACAAACGGAGAAGTCGCGCATCAGTCAATGAAGATTGATCAGCTACAGTTAGAAAAGTGGATACCAAAAGAAAACACCTTTATCTCAGGTGCTTACGGGATTGCGAAACCAAATCCAGAAATTTTTCATATCATTGAAGACAAATTACCAACAACACCCGAATCGACAATTTATGTGGGCGACTCCTTCGAGAAAGATATTGTCGGCGCTAAACAAGTCGGCTGGCAAGCAGTCTGGATGAATCATCGCCAGCGACAAGCTGATCAAGCGTGCTCTTACACGGCGGATCAAGAAGTGACAAGTGCCAAAGAAATGTTAGATTACTTTAAAAAATAAGTAATTGAAAAACAACATGGATTTTTTATCACGAATAATCTATGTTGTTTTTGTTACGCATAATCTTAACCATTAGTAGGTGATATAGCTATAACTTTAAAAATAACAGAAAAAATCATATATATTTTAATTATTTTGTTGTAAAATAATATTATTCATTCAGAATTACAAATAATATTATTAGGAGTGTGCAAATGAATAGATTTCGTTTTGATTCAAAAGACAGTGTTAAAATTGTCACGGCTATAATTGAAGGGTATCGTGAATACATTGAACACAGACTAGATAGAAAAGCCAAGATGCATATAAGTAGTGCGTTCGCTTGGACAAAAGGAAATTTTATCGAAAGCAAAATTGCTGAACACAGTTCAGATTTAAAATTATCTTATAAAACAGCAAAGGCCGGACTTTCTTGGGATTACTTGCAATTCTCTCATAAAGATTCAAATATTTTATTTTTGATAAAAAATGCTCATTATTTCAATCCTGATAATTTTTCTTACGCTACTTTACCAACTAGTACTAATAGAACGGGCACTAAAAGAACATACTTACATGAACTTTCCCAAATAAATAACAGCGTAGACTTCCCTGACATCGCAAAGATAAACAGAGTTGAAAATACACAACAACTTTCATTTTTTGTAAGTGAACAACATGCTAATGAGGATCTTCAAAACCTAAAAAAGGAGTATGATGAGTTCCACATTCTAACATATGAAATTGATAAAGCCCTGCAAATTTCAAAGATAATTCATTACCTTCCAAATCCGCAAAATAACATCGCATACGAAATTGAAGACTTATCTAGATATATAGCAGGTGCTGAACTAACAGATGAAGAGCGTAGCATTATAGCACCTGAACAAGAACATGATATTATTGACCCAGCCGCTTTTGATATAGGAATCTTAGATAAAGAAAACAAGGCAAGTAATTAAGACTCAAAAGGCAATTTTTAAAGAGGAGGAGAGCTTAATGTTTATAGGTGAGAACTTATCAAACTTAAGAATACTATATGGCTATTCTCGCAAACAGCTCTCTGAGCAACTAGAGATCACAGAACAAGCTATATGGCAATATGAAAACAACTACACAACCCCAAAGTTACAAACAATCAATCAATTAAAGCAGTTATTTAAAGTAAAAAGCACATATTTTTATCAACCAGATATATTATCTAAATACATCGAAAAAGACACGATACCACTGATGCACATTGCTTATCGATCTAAAGTTATTAACTTAATGGCTAAAACTCAGACCGAAGCTAAGCACGTTGAATTTCTTGACAGCCTAATTAATTATTTAGCTTATCAGTTGGTTCTTCCTTCAAAAAAAATTATTCAATTAAGAAATAGTGTCATTAATTATCTACAGCAAACAGATGAAAAGAAAGACACACAGATTGCTCATGTAGCAAAACTCGCTCGAGACTTTTTAGGGTTAAGACCAGACACAAATGACGACCTATTATTTCTTGTCGAAAAAAGCGGTGTATTCGTTTTTGAAAAGGCCATTGGAGATGACATTGACGCTTATAGCTTATGGACAAAGACTGAACGCCCATATATTATTTTAGGGAACTTAAAACGATCCAGTGTCCGTAGGAACTTTGACATTGCCCATGAACTTGGTCATTTATTGCTACATTATAAAGTGGCCTTCACTCACCTAGATCGTAAGGAACATAAAGCACTTGAAAAAGAAGCAGATTTATTCGCCGGTGCCTTTCTTTTACCTGAAGCAGCATTCTTAGTTGATATAAAAACTGTTATTAATCCTAAAAACCTGATGCCTATCTTGATTTAAAAAAGAAATGGAAAACATCTTTACAAGTACTAGGATATCGCGCGGCCCATTTAGGTATACTAGATGCCAAGGAGCATCGTAACTTTTATGCCGCCATGCATCGTAAAGGTTATTTAAAACAAGAACCTTTAGATGATATCATCTTGATTCAAAAACCCCAAAAAACAAGATCTATTTTTGATCTCGTTTTTAAAAAAGATTTGATTGATCTGAGAACCATGTTGGATAAAGATTGGCTGATAGATGTTGGTTTCTTAAGTAACCTGACCGGTATAACTCAAGAATTCTTCACATCATACATTACCTCGAATCAAGACTTTGAACTCAAATACCTTAAGTAACAGATTTAAAAAAGTCGAAAGAACATCAGCTGTTCTTTCGACTTTTTTATGTTCATTCGGTGAGGACACTGTACTTATAAAATTCGTTTCACCTGTTTAATATAGAAATGTCTTGCGAGGACAAAGTAGAGTAACTGTATAACAGTAAAACCACCTAACACAAGCGCAGATTCGTTGATTAAATTATAATCAAAGAAATGTGATAACGCCGTTAGTGCGACGCCCCCATGGATAAGCGCAACGATAATCGGTGAGAAGAATAATATCGCCAGTTGTTGGGTAATGATTTTTTTTAGTTCTGTTTCTTTAAGTCCTAGCTTTGTTACCATGGTGAATTTTTCTTTTTCTTTATCCACATCCGTAAACACACGGAAATATAGAAAACTACCGGCTGAGACAAAGAAAATCAACCCGATAAATAAGCCGACAAATAAGGCCGGTCCATACCCACGTTCTATTTGGAAGACGGTATAATCAATCATCGAGACCCGATAAGGTGGTATTTCTTCGAGAGCTTCACCTAGCTCAACAATCTCATCTCTTGAGAGCTCTTCAGTCATCCAGTACACCTGTTTAGATGTCCGGTTCATCGATGTCTTTGGTAACTTAACATAGTCTGCATCATTGATGACATAAGAGCCGTTCATCGAACTAAAAACATTTGTTTGAATTACCTTGGCTGGGGTCAGTGTATGGTCACCTTCGAGATCAATTAAAAAAGTCATTAATGTTTCACTCGCTTTAGGTCCGTCACTGATCATCGCGACAGTTTGGTCATTAATTATTGTTTCACCTTCACCCACGTCAATGATCGGCTCACCAATTAGTTTGGCTGCTTTGTTGTAGTCACTTTCTTTTAAAACAGGCACAATATACCCTTCATTCATATCAACAAAGGCCACATCAATCGTTTCAGAAGTAGCTTCTACCCCCATACTCTTAAGCTGTGAATGAATATAGTTAACTTCTTCTGCCATTATTTCTGGTTGGTCATCTGAATCCATTTTGTATGAGATACTATAGGGGTTTATCTCAATAACACCATCGGTCAAATAAGAATGGAGACCAAATAAGGTCCCAATCGCACTAAAGGCAACGGTTGAAATCATAGCAACCATAAAGAACGTACGGGCATTATCTTTTAACCTGAATGATAAATCCGAAAATAATATAATATTCGTCCGTTTATAAAAAATATAGTCACGCCGCTTTAAAAATCGAACGATAAAAACACTTAATTGAGTGAAGAAGAAATACGTCCCAATCATGACAATAACCACAACCGGAATAAGTGCCATTACGACAGCGACACCTTTAACAGTTAAAGCAATCCCATAGCCAATCGCTAAAAGAAGACCTGCTAGTACCGATAGAAAAATCGATGCTTTCGGTTCTTTCTTCGGGGTTTGGTCGCTTTTAATAAGTGCTACTAATCTACTCGTCCGGAGGACGAAGGCAACGAATAATGAGATTATGACAAACAGCGCTAAAAAGCTAATGAGCGTAATAATGATCGCTTCAAACGGGACATAAAAGTGAAGACGCTCATCAATGATTAACACATTCTCGGCAACTAGAAGAATGGTTTTGGCAAACAATAAGCCCAAACTAATTCCAAACATCGTTGAAAATGTTCCAATCAGTAAATTCTCAATAAAGACCATCGCTTTGATTTGCGTATTAGATGCCCCAAGCATCATCAACAAGCCAAATTCACGCTTACGTGATTGTAAGAAGGTGCTCATAGAATAGAGAATATAAAAGAAAGAAAAGACATAAATAATGCCACCAGACGTTAACAGCCCTGTTCGTACGCTCGAGTTAATGGTTTCAAATGTTGGGTGAAAGGCAAACAGTAAAAATGAGAAAAACACCATCACCGTAAACATACTACTTAGAAAATAAGCCACATAGGTCCGCTTATTCCGCGTCACATTACGATAGGCGAATTGACGAAAGTTCACTTGTTTCTCCTCCCATCAATGACAACATATCAATAATCTTTTGGAAGAACGTCTGCCGGTTATCCCCGCGATGAATCTCTGACTCTAATTGACCATCACGGATAAAGATGACCCGGTCAGAATAACTCGCTGCTTGCGCATCATGGGTGACCATTAAGAGACTCGTCTTTTCTTCTTTATTTAATTTAGTCAGTAAATGCATCACATCTTTCGATGCTTTTGAGTCAAGGTTACCTGTTGGCTCATCCGCCAGTAGCAAAGACGGCTGATGGATCATTGCTCTGGCAATAGCCACACGCTGTGCTTGTCCACCGGAGATTTCATACACCCGTTTAGACATGATGCTATCAATGCCTAATTTTTCCGCAATTTGTCTTGCCTTTTCTTTCATTACTTTGACTTTTATTCCTTCAAGCGTTAGTGGTAAGACCATATTTTCTTCAACAGTTAAGGTGTGTAGGAGATTAAAATCTTGAAATACAAACCCTAACTCTGTCCGCCGAAACGTCGCCAATTGATTTTTGGACAGTGTGTGCGGTTGTTGGTCATTTAACATGATTTTCCCTGTTGTTGGTGTGTCATTTGTTGAAATTAAGTTAAGTAAGGTTGTTTTTCCACTGCCACTCGGCCCCATAATGGCGACAAACTCACCTTTTTCTACAGTTAAATCAATATCTGATAAAGCGCGATAGCTCACTTTCCCCTCGTATACTTTACTAACTTTGTTTACTTTTAGCATCCTTAAAAACTCCTTCGATTTTTCGTTTAATCCGTTGATACCTTGACTATACGTGAAAGCTATAAACGAAACGATCGATTTTACTTTCAGTTTCCTTACATCGGTGTAAGGTTTTGAGTTGTTGTGAAATGAAGTGTTATCTTTGTCCCTTCACCAAGAACAGAACTTACCTCGATTTGGTGATGAAGTTTCTCGCTCATTTCTTTCGTTAGGTAAAGCCCCATACCTGTTGATTCTCTAAAACGTCGTCCGTTTTCACCGGTAAAGAATTTATCAAAAATCCGTTTTTGGTCGCGATAGGAATGCCTACGCCAAAGTCTTTTATTGTTAATGTGACGCCGTTTATTGTTGAGGTAACTTGAATATGAATCACATCACTCTTACCTGATGAGTACTTCACCGCGTTCAGTAAGAGTTGGGTTAAGATAAACACTAACCACTTCTCATCGGTCATCACAACGACTTTCTCATCATCTGTGATGACTTTTGGATAGACGTGATGACGAATGTAGTAGCGACGGTGTTCTTTATTTACCGCATGGATCAGCGGTAGTAATTCCGTTGCACTTACGTGAATATCCTCTGCCATACTACGTAGTCTAGCCGTGTAAAGAACCATCGACAAGCCATGTCTGAGTCGTTCTAGCTCTTCTTTCATACTCGCCGCTTCTGGTTCATCAACATCCTCCGTCATCAGCTCTAGTACCGAGAGCGGTGTTTTCATTTGATGGACCCAGCGGTCCATAAATAGAACATGTTCTGCTTGTTGATGTTCTAAATGGCTTAGCTCTTCTTGGTAGAGACGATATTGCTTTTTTAACGTCTCACTTACCGCCGTTGCTAAAGGTGTGTATCCGGTTGGTTCTAAGGCATCATCCAGTGATGTAATGTCACGGGTTAATTGGTGATACATTGCTTTTCTTGTCACGTATTGATACACCAGATAACCAGCGAAAAATACGACCAATAATAGATTCAGATACAACAAGACCCCGATATCTCTAAAACCTGCAAGTAGAAGTAGACTATTAACAATGAAGTGGTACAAACATTGAAGCAAGACAAGTGGTCGATGTTCTCTAAAAAATAAACGCATCACTTATCCTCACGCCAAGAGACATTAAAGCGATACCCGCTCCCACGAACGGTTTCAATCGTATTGTTTAACCCAAGCTCATGGAGCTTCTTTCGCGCTCGGGTAATGTTCACATTTAAAGTATTTTCATCGACATATGTTTCATCATCCCACAATAACTCAAGTAAATCTCCCCGGCTTTTCACCCGTGGATAACGCTCCATCAGCGCTTCTAGAATAGCGGCCTCTTTTTGTGTTAATGTTACCGTTTGTTGGTTAAAGAGTAATTCCAGTCGTTCCGGCCTTAATATTAAACCCGTCAACTCAAGCGTTCTTTCTTGATTATTTTGTGCATACTCACCATAGGCACGCCTTAAATGACTTCTAATTTTGGCCATGACAATATCCGGATGAAACGGTTTGGTGATGTAATCATCTCCCCCATTTTCAAGTGCCATCACTTGATCCATGTCACCTGTGCGCGCCGAAATGAAGATCACCGGACAGACGGATGTTTTTCTAATCTGACGACACCAATAGAAACCATCAAAAGCTGGTAAGTTAATATCTAACAAGACCAGTTGTGGGTCTACTGTTTGAAAAGTTTCTAAAACCTGTTCAAAATCGGTTACTTTGACTACTTGATAGTTATATTTCTGTAACATTTGCGCTAAATATTCAGCAATTTTCGGATCATCTTCGACAATCATAATTTTTTCCATCGTCATTTACCATCCTTTATTCTGGTTTTATGTCTATATTCTAATAAGTCATTGATTTCACTTCTCTTAGGACGATGCGGGCGTATTTATCGTGACATCTTGCGTTATAACTATTATAACCTTTCTAACTTTTAATGTGAAAATAGTCATTTAGGATTTGTCAATATTGTCACTGTACTGCATTTATATTGATTATATTAAGGAGGGCGACGATGCAAGAACACAAATTAATGTTAGGTTTATCTTATATCACCCTCATGAAAATGGGAGCAGTACATATGCTTCACGCATACGAGTTAATTGAGATAATGAATATGCATGGAGAAATGATGACAAAACTCGACTATTTTACGCTTGTTTCAATGATTTTCCTCGGTGTTCCGATTGCCCTATTTCGCATTTTATATAACACTTATGTTAACATTTGAGGGTGTTTTAACCATTATCGGCAGGGAAGATAAGGTTGAGTAACACTTCTAAGTTTTTTCGTACCTGTCGTAACCATCTTCGTCTACAGGGTGTGATCATACACGTTGATGATGGTCATGATTCGCGTCATCTTTTTACTCGTGACAGCTGACGAAGATTGCCTCAGAGATAGCTGATTATGCAGAAGATGTTGAAACAAAAGTGATCCATCAAAATGATTTAATCAGTGAAATAAATAAGTTAGCTGATTTCTTAAATCAACAAGTAGATTAGTTAAACAACTTAATTGTGGATTTAAAAACGTCTTAAAAAGAGACTGAATCTTATTCTTAACATAAAACAAGAGCCCATCATTATGACAGGCTCTTATTTATATTTTATACGTATAATTAACTAAGGTTAAACAGACACATATACGTGATCTTTTCCTTTCGTTTTGATTCATACAAAATTTCTTTGATACATCAAAAGTAGTAATAAGATGCGACATTAATCGTATAATCTATCGGCATAGCCTTGTACTCATGTAGCTGTTTAGCTATTACTAATAACTTATTATTTTTTTTGATCGCTTCGATCTCTATTTTTCAAATGTTACACCTATGCAAGAAACAAAAATCCCCCTTCTCTTTCCTGACTTTCGTATAGGATGAGAAGAGATGCGATGATTGATAAAGAATATATCTTTTTTGAAAAAACGCTAGTCTTCTTAACTATATACCACTTGATTTTTAATAAGCTTCGTGAATAGATAGCGTACTAACGGACCCATGATGAGAAATTGGAGTGGGAAAGCGACAATGAAATTACTTAAATAAATCGATCCATATAATTTAAAAATATTTCCTCCATTCACACCTTGTGCAAGAACCATCATCGTTAGACCAAATATAGACATGAAAAACACCATGCCTAAAACCATCATACTAGACATGCAAAGGATCTTTGCTAACTTATTTGATTGATTAAATGGTAGTGTGGTGGTTAGTTTCCTCGCTAATGGTCCCACTACTAACAAGTCTAAAATTAACGCAACACAAAATCCCATAACCATTTCTACCATGACATGCTTAATAGGTAAGTGACTAAACCCTCCATTTAACATGACGTTATAAGTAGACATAACGATCACCATTCCAAAACACATCATGACGCCAAAGATTAATCCTTCTTTTTTTGTTGTTGGCATATTTATCTCTCCCTTCTGAGTAGAGCTCAGTATAACAGAAGTGAAAATTTGATGTAAGCAATTTTTTTATAATTTCTTCTCTTACTACTCAAATGATTAAAATTGAACGATACTAACGACTACGCTTGATATAAATATGGCTATAGTTCCTTTGAGCGCATGAATTTCTGTTAGTCACATAAAAAGTCATATGTAGAATTCTTTAAATATTTTACAATAGGTCGATATATACATTAGGCGCGTCAATCATTAAACATTAAATGGCAACATGTATTCTCACGCAAGATGATTTCAAAGCAACATGTGTATCAAATCTAAATTGGATAATTAGAAAGGTGTTTTTTTATGACATTTAAATCAATCAAGACGAAATTGATGGCGTTATCATTCTTACTATTAACGATTCCTCTCATTATTTTAGGATGGATGAGTTACGAACAAAGTCGTACGAGCCTGGATGATGCAGGTGAAACAAATTTAAAGAATAGTGTTGAGTTCACACTACTGATGATTGATCACTTGAATGAAGAAGTAGAGAAAGGCACACTTGACCGCGCCGAAGCTGAAGAACGCGTCAAAGTGGCGATTTTAGGTGAAAAACAATCAGATGGTACTCGACCGTTAAATGAAAATATTAAAATCGGTGAGGAAGGCTACATATTCATATTAGATAACGAAGGAACAAGTCTCGCGCAACCTAATATTGAAGGACAAAACACGTGGGAACTTGAAGATTCTAACGGTGTGAAATTTGTTCAAAATATGATTAAGACAGGTAATGAAGGTGGGGGTATTACTTATTACGACTTCCCTCATCCAGATAATGACTCGCAAATTGTTCCTTGGATCGCTTACTCAAAGACCGATCCTAACTGGGGATGGACGGTCAGTTCTTCCACCTATATGAGCGATTTTAATCAGGCGGCCAATCATATTCTCCTATTCGTTTCTATTACTGTTGGCGTGACGTTACTCATTGGTCTATTTATTATCTGGTTACTTTCTAATAGTATCGCTCGTCCAATTGGTATCGTTACAGAGCATATGAACCGTTTGGCTAAAGGCGACTTAACACAAGAGGAATTAACACTTAAGTCTAAAGATGAAACGGGCAGATTAGCTCAGGCGATGAATCATCTACAAACTAATTTAAAAGACATGATTTCAAGCGTGGCGGATACCTCTAGTCGATTGACCACTCATAGTCAAACGCTCAATCAGTCGGCAAGCGAAGTAAGAACGGGATCTGATCAAGTAGCGGTGACAATGCAAGAACTTGCTTCAGGTTCTGAAACGCAAGCGAGTCATTCAAGTGATTTAGCCTATAACATGAGTGCTTTTACTACTGTAGTAGAACAAGCAAACGAAAAAGGGCAACTCATTTACGACACATCTAACCAGATGTTAGATATGACGACACAAGGTAAAACATTGATGACACATTCAAGTAATCAGATGTCGCAAATCCATAAAATTGTCCAAGAAGCGGTACAGAAAGTATCGGGCTTAGATCATCGATCAAAAGAAGTCTCTAAGTTAGTTTATGTTATTAAAGATATTGCTGATCAAACGAATCTTTTAGCTTTAAATGCTGCCATTGAAGCAGCTAGAGCCGGTGAGCACGGTCGAGGGTTTGCTGTTGTTGCCGATGAAGTCAGACAACTTGCCGAACAAGTCACCGCGTCTGTCACTGACATTACCCAAATCGTTGATGGCATACAAACGGAGACGTTATCGGTTACAGATTCTTTACAATTAGGGTATCAAGAAGTAGAAAAAGGCAGTGAAGAAATTAACGAAACAGTTAAAACCTTCAACCATATCGATCAAGCATTAAAAGACATGGTCGACCGCGTACAAGAAATCTCAAGTAATTTAGCTGAAATTGCGACCAATAGTCAAAAAATGCATACGTCAATTGAAGAAATCGCCTCTATTTCTGAGGAGTCTGCCGCTGGTATTGAACAATCTTCTGCCTCTATCCAACAAACGAGTAGTTCGATGGAAGAAGTAGCTGCTAGTTCGGATGAATTGGCTCAACTTGCCGAACAATTAAACGAGTTAGTTAAGCAGTTTAAACTATAAATTTTTTTAAATGAAACAGCCTTACATGCCTAAGTTCTTTGAGTTCAATTAACTAAAGGACTTGGGTATTAGCTGTGTGAACAAGGATTATTTGAAAGGTGGAGAAAACTTGTTAATTGAATTTTGCGCAGAAAACTTCACATTCATTGAAGAGGCGATTAACCGTGGCGTTGACCGAATTGAGCTATGCGATCATTTATCATGCGGAGGTACAACCCCAAGTTATGGTGTCGTTAAAAAGACGGTTCAAGTCGCTCACACTCATAACGTTCAAGTTGTTACAATGGTTCGACCGCGTAGTGGGGATTTCTGTTATACAGAAGATGAACTAGCTATTATGATAGAAGATATTCAACAGTTAAACAGACTAGATGTAGATGGCTTAGTAATGGGCGCTCTTACAAAAAATAATCAGATTGATTTAGACGCTATGAAGCAACTTATGCGTGTTGCCCAATCAGATGTTATTTTTCATATGGCCTTCGATTTAATTAACGCTGAAGATAAAAAAGATGCTATTGATCAGTGCATAGCACTTGGCGTTAAGCGGATTT
Organism: Halolactibacillus sp. JCM 19043; assembly: GCF_001310395.1. Classification (NCBI taxonomy): domain Bacteria; kingdom Bacillati; phylum Bacillota; class Bacilli; order Caryophanales; family Bacillaceae; genus Halolactibacillus; species Halolactibacillus sp. JCM 19043. The sequence goes on along the minus strand of NZ_BAXD01000004.1, from coordinate 112,756 downwards.
TACTTCACGGTAGTCAACCCGATTGCTCTGTTTTAGATAACAAAGACGAGATTAATGATTTAATTGATTATGCGAATGGGGCCCTTGAGTTTATCGTTGGCAAGGGTATTAAAAAGTCTGACTTAGCTGTATTAAAAGACGCCGTGAATACGGATCAATTTCACGGGACAAAGATATACTAAAAAAGATGCAGGTTTGTCTTTATAGACATTCCTGCATCTTCTTTAAATCGTATCGATTAAAGACCTTATTGTCACTTCTGGTAACTCAGGTGTTAATTGATTCCGTTTGAAAAATTGTACGTTGACTGTTTCTCCAGGTAATAAATCGAAATAATTCATTGAGAAATAGCCTGCCTCCTCTGATTTTAACTCAATACTTTTAGCAAACGCTGTCGTTGATATGTTAAAACAATGATTTGTTTCATCTCTTTGCACCGAAATATCTGCCGGCTCTAAGGATAATTGTTTCGTTGAAACAAAATAATGTTTTTTAACATCGACTACATTTTCTTTATTGCCTAGTTCTACTTTAAGTACGACCGTATCTCTCGGCATATCTCCTAATAACTCTGATAGGTTGATTGTCTGAACACATTGACTCATATTTTTAGCGACATCGACTTCCGACTGATGATGCTTCATGACTTGTCCAGCTAAATCTAGTAGCGATACTGATAGGGTTAAAGATTGAGACGTTAATACATCTGAAACGATAAAGATATTCAGCTGCTCATTCTTTTCTTCAATCGATACTAACACATCTTTAAAAGATTCTTTCACTTGATAGTGGAGCGCTTTCCATCGTCCGAAGTAGTCGATACTAGACCATGATGCGACGGGCCAACAATCATTCATTTGCCAGTAAAGCGTACCCATACAGTAGGGCTTATTGCGCCTATGTGCTTCAATCGCATGTTGTATACCTTCTGCTTGGAGTACTTGACTCATATATAAAAACGACTCAAAATCTTTTGGTTCTGGTAAATACTTGTCCATATACGTTTTAATCAGTTGATTACCTGCGCCATTTTTTTGATGGTGTGACATAACATCTGAGCTTATATCATAAGCTGATGGTTCCGCGAAGGTTTTAATTGTTTCAATTGAAGGGAAAGACTGGAAACCGTATTCACTCATAAAACGACCGACGTTCTCATTATAAGCTTCAAACGGTTGCTTTCCATGCCATACATCCCAATAATGCACGTCGCCTGATGTTTTTACTCCCAAGGCATGTTGTTCCTTATCATGTGTCAGATCAGCTAATGGTGATGACGGCCAGTAAGGTTCATTAGGCACGACGTTTGAGGTAACTTCAGCTAACACACCATGAAAGAGATTTTTATAATCTAACCAGAGCTGCTTCCTTACTGTATCAGAATATTTTTGTTTCCATCCCCAACCGGCGTTTTCTTCAAATTCTGCCCAAGCGACATCAATTTCATTATTACCACACCACAATACGACAGAGGCATATCGCCTCAGACGCTTGGTTTGATCAATCGCTTCCTGTCTCACATTTTCTAAAAAGGACGGATCACCAGGATACATTGAGCAGGCAAACATAAAGTCCTGCCATACTAATAGACCCTTTTCATCACAAAGTTCATAAAAGATATCTTGTTCATAAATACCGCCGCCCCATACGCGTAGCATATTCATGTTCGCTTCGACAGCGCTATTAATTTCATGCTCATAACGTTCTTTCGTTACTCTAGGAATAAAACTATCGTTTGGGATATGATTAGCCCCTTTACAGAAAACCGGAACGTCATTTAGCTTAAGATAAAAAGTTTGGCCATGTTCATCATGATCCCGGACTAATGCCACTTTTCTGATACCATGTTTAAATGTTGTGGTGTCTATGACTTGTTTGTTCCTAGAAACAGATACTTGAACATTATAACGATAAGCTTCTCCTAATCCTCTGGACCACCATAAACGCGGATGTGTCAGATTAACAGGTACTTCAAGGTGATTTGTACCTTTTTGTAAGTCACATGTTATATGTTTTCTGATATCGCCATACTGCAGTAGGCAATCGACAGACATTGAACGTGAGGCTTCAATTTCAATAGAAATCAGTAATTGCGCATATTCTTCACTCACTTCTTTTTGATTCACATACACATCTTCAATCTTAGCGACGGAATAAGCGACAAGTTCTACCGGTTTCCAGATACCACTGGTCACAAACCTTGGTCCCCAGTCCCAACCATAATGATAAGGAGCTTTTCTAGCAAAGACACTTAATTTATGTTGACCCACACCACCTAATTGTGAATCATCATTATCTGCCGGGTAATTCACACCCGTTGTTAACGGTTTCATTATATCCCGGTTAATTGGTGACTCAAACGTGACTTGTAATGTATTTTCACCTTGGTGAAGATACTTTTTCACATCCATTGTATACCGTCTAAACATATTCTCCGTCTTATAAACAGACTGACCGTTAATGGCGATATCTGTATAAGTATCAAGTCCATGAAACACAAGTTTAATGTGATCATTACCTAGTAGATCCTTGTCTACATCAAGCGTCGTCTGGTATACCCAGTTAACTTTGTCAACCCATTGCACATGCTTTTCTTCTTCGCCATAAAACGGATCATGAATAAGCTGATGATCAATTAAATCGGTATGAATCGTTCCAGGTACGGTTGCCTGACGCCAACGTGTATCATGTTCTTGTTTAAATGCCCACTCCGTTAATTGTCTTTTAATAATCAAGCCTTCACCACCTTAATCAAACCATATCCGTTGTTTTTCTTTACCTGATTGGTAAATCGCGTTAATCATCTTTTGCGTTTTCAAGGCTTCTTCAGGCTTAATGTAAAGTTCTCCGCCATTTACTAACACATCATAAAAGTTATTAATTTGTTTGACATGATTAACTCCCCAATAACTTTTAACACTTTCACCATAAGAGAAGGTTTCATTAGGATCATTATCAGCAATAAATGTTCGTCCATCAAATAAGTCTACAGTGCCTTTATCCCCCACCATTTTAACAAGGCCTCGCTCACAATATAGTTCAACTTCTACCGAAGCATCGTAGCCGTAGTAATTGATGGTGTGAAAGGCAGCAACTGTACCGGTCTTAAACTTGACTATACCTTCTGCGGCATCTTCCACTTCAATTTGTTCATGACCACGATTACTAATCGTCGCGTCGATATACTCAATATCCGCATCAACAAAAAAGCGCAATAAATCAAGGGTATGAATGGCTTGATCAATCAAGACACCGCCACCTTCTTTATCCCATGTCCCTTTCCAATCGCTTTTAGCATAATAATCATCCGACCGGTCCCACGTGACACTCGCTTTAGCTGATTTAATCTTACCGAGTGTTCCATCCGTTAATAAGCGTTTAATCAATTGAACGCCGGCATTATATCTGTTTTGGAAGATAACTCCGAAGTGTGTTCCCGCTTCTTTTGCCGTTTCTAACATGTCCACCGCATCTTGATAATCAATCGCCATTGGCTTTTCAGTTAAAACATGTAAGCCTCTTTTTGTTGCTTCAATTGAAACAGGTGCATGTAAATAGTGTGGCAAACAAATATGAATAGCATCCAGTGCTTGTTCATCAAACAGTTGCATGTAATCTGTATACGCTTGACACCCTAATTCTTTTGCTCTAGCCTCAGCACGTTCAGGCTTTATATCACAGACAGCGACAAGGTCTGTGCTATCATTTTCGATAATTGATTGGGCATGCATCGGAAAGATATTCCCACATCCGATAATCGCCACATGTATTTTTTTCATAAATTAAAACCTCCTTAATTTGACTTTCGATATTGTCCAGGTGTGACACCGACTTCTTTTTTAAACTTACGTGTAAAGTTGGCGACATCTTTGTAGCCGACGTCATGAACGATAGCCTTAATTGGCTTTGTCGTCATCGTTAACTGTTCTTTCACATACGCCATACGTAAGTCTTGAACATATTGTTTAAAACTTAGCCCGTAATGTTCTTTAATCAACTTAGAGGCATAAGAAGCCGAAATATGATATTTTTCAGCAATACTTTCTAGTGATAAATCATAATCTTTATAATGTATTTGAATATATTGAATAATCTCTTGTACCATCCGATTATTATCATTAGCCATTCGCTCTTGTACAACTTCACAAGTAGACGAAATCAACTGTGCCAAATGATGCTCTAACTGATCAAGTGTCACAAAATCAACGAGCTGATTAAATGTAGACTCTTCTAGAGGTACGCCGAGCTCAGACAATGTTCTTACAACAGAATTAATCACATCAAAACATACGGCCTTTAATGCATTCAACGAGCGCTCTCGTTCTCTTAAATTCTTAAAGATGATTGCCAATGTATCCTTAGCAATCGTCGGTTGTCCTTGCTTTATAGCTTGTAGTAGCTTTAACTGTTCTTCTTTTAAATAACCTAAACTTTCTTCTGTCGATGTTGTAATGTCGTCAAAGAAAATCGTGCTACCAGCCGTATAATAACTCATATAGCTATAGGCTACCATCGCTTCTAAATAAGACGTATGCACTTGGTAGACACTTTCAACAATCGTACCTGAAACGACGGTCGGTTCAACTTTCATCAACTTCTTAATACGCTGAATATAAGCTGATTGTTCTTCTTTATTTTTTTGATCCATTCCTACAATCAATGCTTTATCATTCATTTTTAATAAATCAACAGCATAACCTTGCATGTTTTATAGTTTAAGTGATCTTCAACTTGTTGTTTAAATGTTTTGATTCCTTCACTATCTGAATGTAAAATCACGACAAAATAATACGCTTTATTTAACTCTAACTGAAGTGATGAAGCCATGTCAGACATCGCTTCTTTTGTAGGATACTCTCCCTTTAATAGATGCATCCAAAATTGTTGCTGCGCAAAAGGTCGGTGTTTATATAACGTTTTTGACAGGGTTGCTTTATCATGATTCAACTGTTCAAAAGCATGCATGACTTGTCTTAACTCATTGACTTCTTGATTGCTTTGCTTTTGAGTCGTCTTCACTTGTTTTACTAATAAATCTATCGGCTTGTATTGGTATTTACTAAGTACATACGTAATGATAACCCCTACAAAAAACACAACCAATAGCATTAACACGTAGCTTGTTAATGTGCCTTTAAACAAACCAAATAATTGACCTTCCTGAAGAATACTAATATAGGACCATCCGTCATCACCTTCGACTAAGTTTAACGTGTAATCCTTTCCTTCAATGGTAATGGTTTCGTCATTATTTGCTTTTTCTAAGATATCATCAAAATCTAACATGTCAGTTGCGAAGTCATCATCATTCATATACTCTGCTAAGACTTGTTGTTCGCTATCTAAAATATACGTATGGCCAACTAAATCAGATAAGGCGGTGCTCATCGTTGAGACAAAGTGTTTCTTTTCAATCATGTAAGTCACACTACCATGTGGGAATAGACTATTTGGCATAATCGGTTGAATAATAGCTAGATAATCTCGCCCCTCACCTGTATGAACAATTTTAGCTTTAGGTGTCTCTTCTTTCATTAACATCGATAGTTCTTCAACTGTTAGATTAGTCATGTCATAACGCGCAATAAAATTTTCTAAGGTGTGGTAGCCTCGACTCGTAAATATTACATCCGGATTCTCATGGTAGACGAGGGCGATCTCGTCAAATAAAATGCTATTAGACCGATATTTACCGAGTTCCTTAATAGCTTCATAGCTATAGTAAGGATGATTGAGTTGATAACTAGTAAGGCGAGTGTCTGTTGAAATGCGTGTGGCAATATTGGTAAACTCTCGCTTTCTGTCTCCTATAGATTCACTCACTTGTTGTAAGTTATTAAAGCTTGCTTGTTCTAATTCTTCTTGCAAATCAGCAATAAAGTTCACATAGACAAAGGTTCCTAATAGTAGAAAGGGAATAATGAATGCGACGAAATACGATAGTAAATAACGATAAAATATTTTTTGTTTAAAGATAGTGAACATAATACTCTCTCCTCGACTCATTATTCCTGAATTCTCACATTAACTAAGACTTGCCTTTAACTTTTTACTCTCAATTGAAGCACACGCACGATGTCCGAACCAAAGGACAGGATAAAGCACAAGCGCGACACCAAAGAAAGCGGTTAAAACAGGTAGAAACATAAATAGATAAAACATTAATACCGCACTAATTAAAACAGCAATGGTTTCCATCGGTTGAACAAGGGCGATAAAAAGGGACTGCTTAAAATACTGAAGCGGTGTTAATTCATATCTAGAAAAGACGGTAATAAATATCAAAAAGCTCGCAAGCGCGATTGAACTAATTAAGATTAAAAAGAAGTGAATGAACGGCCACTGAATGAAAACTTCAGAGATCCTAAAATCAACAAATAGGATAAAGCCAATGAGCACCCAACCATATCCTAAAATATTCGCTTTAAGAAATCGACGTTTATATTCTTGCCACATGTTTAAGTGTATTTTTTTATCTTCTCCTCGAATCATTTGGTAAACCGTACTTGCAGCCGCAAATGTAGCTGGAAATATTCCTAACACACCTGCACCTAAAATAGTCAGACCTAACCAAATAAAATGAATCATCATCACCTTACTTAACCATGAGCCTACCTCATAAAACTTTTGCATAAAACCATTCATTGTCGTACATCCCCTCTCACACATTCATCTAGTATAGCTCACTTTAAGAAAATTTCAATAACCGGTACGGTTACTTTAGGCTGAACAACTGGCAAGTCGAGTACAATATCATCTGGGCCAATTGTTGTTTCTGTGCTAGTGATCACTTGATTCGGATCAAATGTCTCGAAAAACACTTCGGATCCGTCATGTAAAAACTGCGCATACCGCACATGTTCTTTTATGCCTTTCATATGAATATGTCGAAATGGCCAAGAAAAAACGTGAACGTATAATCTATCATCTTTCTGCGTCAATCGACAATCTAACGGATCTGAAAATTGACTCGGACCACAGCCAATAATTGACCTTTCATGATACCTCATCCACTCTTTCACACCATCTAAGCGAGCTTGTGATGGTTGATCTATTAGCCCCCTAGCGTTTGGACCAATATTCAGTAATAGATTGCCGCCCTTACTCACTGTATCAATCAGCATTTTTAAAATCTGATCAACACTCTTCCAGTTACTATTATACCTGTCATAGCCCCAGCTCTCATTTAACGTTTGACACGCTTCCCAAAGCACCGGTTTCCCGTTCTCGATAATTGGTTGCTCAGGTTGATATTGTTCCGGCGTTCGAATCCCTCGCTTAATATCTAAGCGGTCATTTATAAGAATGTGTGGCTGTAATTGACGTGTTAATGTTTCAATACCATAGCCATCCCAATCTTTTTCTCCCTTGCCTTTCGACCAGCCCCAATCTCGGTGAGGATAAGAAAAGTCATACCACATGTAATCAATTTTCCCGTAGCGTGTTAACAGCTCGGTAATTTGTCCTTTTAAATAGGTTCGATAGACGGTCATATCTCGTTTATCCATCAACTCACGTGCTTCTTTTTGATTACGCAATGGATGCAGACCATCCAAAGTAAAATCGGGATGATGCCAATCAATTAATGAATGATAAAAACCGACTTTTAATCCGCGTTTACGTGCTTCATCAACATAGATGCGCACAATATCTTGTTTAAACGGGGTGTTAGTTACTTTGTAATCGGTTAAATCACTATCCCATAAAGCGAACCCTTCATGGTGTTTTGTCGTTAATACAACATATTTCATCCCCGCTTGAACTGCTTCATCTAGCCATGTCGAGATGGCTAATTTATCTGGATTAAAGTGATCAAAATATTGTTGGTAAACCTCAGGTGTGATTTGTTCTGTTGTCATGAGCCATTCGTGTCTTGCTGCTAATGAGAATAAGCCGAAATGGATAAACAGACCCCAGCGATCATGCGTAAACCAGCTTGGATCATGATACTCATCTGGCCAGTTGCTATAAGATGGGTGTCTCACGTCAACGCCTCCTTAATCAAATCGAATCTCTTTTCCTGTCTGACTGGACTCGTAAATAGCCGCCAAGATCTTCATCACTTCTACCCCGTCTTCAACCGGCGCAATCGTTGACTGTTGGCCACTGGCACATGCGACAAAGTGATTGATTTCATTTTGAAAGCTTTCGTTAAAATCAAACGTTGGTGCATCGATCTTTGGTATGATTTCTGTTAAGACATCATGCTTTTCTGTATAGAGACTTAGTGATGGTTCAATGGTAGCCCCACCTTTTTCACCAAACAGATGCACTTCTGTTTTATCTTCTTTGCCGTGAAGTGTAAAGCTTGCATCAACGGCAAGTGTGGCACCATTATCAAACTTAATCATCGCCGTTGCTAAATCTTCTACCGTATTCTTCTCTGGGTCATAATCAGCCGCCTGGTAAAATGATTTATATTCGATATTTGAACGGTTGCCAAGCGCTTTATACATACTGCCAGTAACAGAGTGTACTTTAGGCTTGCCCATGAGATACCAACACATATCGATTATATGAACACCAATATCAATGAGCGGGCCACCTCCTGAGCGTTCGATATCACTGAACCAACCACCTGGGTTACCTAAGACGCGTAATGACGAAGCTTTAGCGTAATATAACGGCCCTAAATCTCCTGCATCAATGAACCGCTTAAGCACGGTTGTATTTGTTGCAAACCTTCTAACGAACCCCACTTGTAAGGTTTTCGTTGATTGTTCGGCTGCTTGTTGAACACGTATCGCTTCTTCAACTGTTTTCGTTAATGGCTTTTCAACTAACACATGTTTATCATTTGTTAAAGCTGCAATGGCAATATCAGCATGTGAATTATTCCATGTACAAATACTAACCGCATCGATCGTTTCTGATGCCAATAATGCTTTGTAATCCGTATACACATGCTCAATGTTATACTGCTCTGCTTTTGCTTCTGCTCGTTCTTTTTTTTAAGTCACATACGGCCATCAATTCAACCTCAGGATGATTGTGATATGACTGAAAATGCATATCAGAAATAGAACCTGCCCCAATAATACCTACACGTAATTTACTCACAAGATCGCTCCTCTAATTGTTGATATGTTGTCATAAGTTTTAAAGCTGTTTGAGTCGCCATTAAACACGGTTCAATGCCTTCAAATTCAATGGAAACATCACCATCATAATCGGAGGCGACAATTTCACCTATTATGGTTCGTAACGGAATATCACCATGTCCTGTCACGGCGCCCCGTAACTGATTGTTGTTTATTGTTTCAAAAAAACCTTCCCCGAGCGCCACACCGGTTTCACGATAGTAAAAATCTTTTAAGTGGATCATCGAAGCGTAAGGTAAACATTTTTTCACTGCAAGTAAGGGTGATTCATCTGCACATAAGAAGTTTCCGACATCTAAAGTCAATTTAAAATTATCGCGATTCACTTGATTTAAAATCGTGATAATCCGATCACTATGCTGAACAAAGTAACCATGATTCTCGATTGTAACGGTTAAAGGATATCTTTTCGCATAGTCAGCAATTTCTTGACATGCTGACACAATCTTAGGTAATTCTTTATTAAACCGAATGATGGTTGATTCTTCTTTTGATAAGAAACCCACATCAAAGCGCATATTTTTAACACCGAGCGCATGAGCAATATCAACGTGCGCTTTAATTCGATCGAGTTCTTTTCTTAAATCGTCACCTTGTTGTAGTAAGTTAGAACCAATTGCATAATTTGATAAGGCTAAGTTCAAGGCTTTTGCCTGTTCTTTTATATCATGAACGAGTGACGGTGTGTCTAACAAATCAACATGTAGTGGCACAATCTCAACATGACTTGCGCCTTGCTGTTTAACCCAATCCATCACATCCAACATGGACATGCTTCCTTGATTCATTTCCTGCTGTAAACTATATGAGCTAATACCAAGTTTCATCATAACCCTCCTATCGCGTCACTTTTACAAATTGATTCGTCTCATTCGATTGGTAGGCTGCTTTTACAACTTTAAGTGTTCTCAGACCGTCTTCTCCCGTAATAAATGGTTTTCTACCTTCATTAATACAGGAAACAAAGTCTTGAACGAGCCTTTCATCCATATCGATTCCCCATGAGAGTGCTGTCACTTGTTTCGCTTGGTCATCATAAAAGGTCGTCGTATCTTTAAAACCATCAATTTTCAGTGTACCTTCTGTCCCAATGACTTCCATTAATACGTCTCCCCACATCGGAAACGTGCGCGGACGAGACCAACTTGGATCTAGATTTAAAAGCGTGCCTTTTTCCATCTCAATTACCACTTGTCCTGAATCTTCCACGTCAATATTATGGAATAACGTCGCTAACCTAGCATAGACACCACTTACCTCATCGTCTAACATCCAGCGAACAACATCCATGATGTGTACAATGTGATCAGTCGCTGCCCCACCACCTGCTTTTTCTTTGTCGATAAACCAACCACCAGGTAGCTGACCGTGATTGGCAGCATTAATCGCGATGACGTCTCCTATGCCACCTGCTTTAATATAGCTAACGGCTGCTTCAATGGCTGGGATAAAGCGAACAGGATACGCAATTTGTAACGTCACTTGATGTGCTTCACACGCTTTGATCATTGCCTTTGCATCCTCTACTTCCGTTGCAATCGGCTTTTCACATAAAATATGTTTGTGATGCTTAGCAGCTTCAATTACTAACGCTTTATGGCGGTAATTTTCACTACAAACAATGACGGCGTCTATATCTGTCTGAAGCAAGGCGGTTAAATCAGCATAAAAGGTTGTGCCGTAACGATGAGCCGCATCCTTACCACGCGCTACGTCATCATCCCAAATACCGGATAAAGTTACATTTTCTTGTGCTAATAAGGCTTGCGCATAGCTTTCAGCATGCATATGGGCAAAACTTAGTATCGCTATGTTCATCATTGACTCACTCCCTTCACACTTACGGGTCGTTTACTCTCAAGTGATTGTTCCGTTGCTTCAACAAGGCCTAAGCCCTTTTCTATTCGTTTTTCTTGGCTTTTTTCATCAACGCTTGATGTATCGCCTGCCACACATTTTGTACTTCTTTCTTACTAAACACACTATCTAACACCGCTCTGTTACCTTTTGATAACACGACGGCCCCTTGTTCACTGTCACTTTGTTGTACCAGCATACCGTTAGCGCCTGTTACTTCAATAGCAACATGTTCAGTGTCATCCGTGTAGACCAGTTGTACATTCGTCATAGTACCTGCCTCATGTTGAATCGAAAGCACAAGCACTCTATGTGTAGCCTTCTCTCGTTCAACCGCCATAATAGACGTCACAGGAGACATCGTTGACTCTAACCACATGTATAAACCAAGCAGTTGTTGCGCTAAGGTTTGTGTTTTATCTGCTTGATTCTTATATACAGTGATACGATTAATAGCTTTATCAGTGAAATCAACGGCTTCAAGTTGCTCGGCCATCGCATGAAAATGTGGATGACTCGCACAGGTATTGACCACTTCACCTCGGCATTAATTTGATCAACGAACTGTTTGACTTGTTGATAATAGGTCACTGACTGAATCGCAGAGATCGGTAACACAAGTCCCGCGTCTTTATCTAGGAGTGCTTTTATTTCATCAACTGTTACGGTATTGTGGGCTAGATAGACAATGTTATCGTCTGGTTCGTTATGTGTATGACGCGAAGCATTCAGTTGTTTAAACTGTTCAACAAATGCCTGATGATGCTCACCGATTAGTCTAATCGCTGTCATATAATCCCCCCTACTCTTCAAATAAATGTTTTAAGTATTCTAAACCTAATTGACTTGCCATCCGGCACTCTTCCATACCCTCAAACTCTAAGGTAAGGTATCCATCGTAACCGCTCGCTTTAATTAACTTCGCTGTTTCGACTAAATGAAGGTCACCTTGACCTAAAATAGCACCGCGAATATAATTGCCACTAGCTGTATCAAACCACTTCCCATTTAATGGTGGGGCGTAATAAGGTTTTCGGTAAAAATCTTTAAAATGAATCAGCGATGCATGCGGCAATAGTTTTTTAATACCGACAAGTGGATCTTCATCGACACAAAGAAAATTCCCGACATCTAAGGTGACGTTAAAGTTGTCGCGGTTGACTTTCTCAACGACACGAAGGACACGGTCACTATGCTGTACCGCCATCCCGTGATTTTCAATCGTTGTCGTAATACCAAATTGCGCCGCGTAATCAGCTAACAGTTGACTCCCTCTGACAATTTGATCTAAATGCTTTTCTAAATAACTAATCGTACGGCACTCAGGTGGCAAGGTGAACAAGGTAACATCGTGACGCATATGCTTAATCCCCATATGATTAAGAAGATCAACATGACTTTTTAGCCGTTCGACTTCTTCGAGAAAGTCCGCTTCTGTTTCATGGATAAAGTTTGCTGGTAAGGCGTAGTTAGATAGCTCTAAACCTAGTGATTTAGCTCTGTCGACTAGTTTGTCAGCCAAGGCGTAATTATCGACTAACGTGTAACCATAAGGGACTAGCTCTAAGTGATCGAAGCCTTGTTCACTCACCCATGTAACAACATCTAAAATGTCCATCTCGTCATTATTAATCGCATCTAATAAACTATAGCTGCTTAAACCATACTTCATATTGATTCATCCTTTCAGTTTTATCCTGTATGGATCACGCTCATAAAAATCCTATATATCTCATTCAGACTGCTGTTACTTTTTTTCTAATGGACTGCCTTTCACGTAAACGCCCATTTCAGTTAAGACGTATTCACTAAACATCATGTTGGCCCATGAGAACCATGGTCGTGTAAATTGCTCTGGGTCATCAACATGGAACCCTTCGTGCATCAGTTCTGTGTCAGCATCTGTTGTCATGAAATAATTTAACAGACGTTCTCGTTCTGCGGAATCGGTTGTTGTCATGCCTTCAATCGCAAGAGCGATATGCCAAATATACTCTGACGGCGTATGGGGACTCCCTATGCCTTTGGCTACATCACCTTCATAGTAATATGGATTGTGTTTGCTTAATAAGAATCGACGTGTGTTTTGATAAATAGGATCGTCACTGGTGAGATAACCTAAATAAGGCGCAGATAGTAAGCTTGGCACATTCGCATCATCCATTAAGACGTGATGTCCGAAGCCGTCTGTTTCATAAGCATATATCTCTCCATACTCAGGATGGTTAACAACGCCATACTGCTGAATACCTGCCTCAATTTCTTGTTTTAAACTTTGAGCGGCTTGCTTTAATACTTGATCATCAAATATGTCTTCTGCTAGTTCAGCAACATAACCGAGAACGACGACCGCAAACATATTTGAAGGAATGAGATAACCATACTGACAAGCATCATCACTCGGACGAAAACCGCTCCATGTCATGCCCGTTTCTTTTACTGGCGCACCTTTTCCATCATGGGAAAGGGTATCTTGAGCAGGACAACCTGTTCTAATAAAGGTGTAGTCAGATTGCTCGTGGTTTTGTTCAAGACGCCACGTGGCGATCATCGTTTCAAGCGCTTGTTTAAAGTCAGCCGTAAACACATCTGTTTGATGGGTTGATTTCCAGTACAGATATGCAAGTTGAACCGGGTAACACAAGGAATCTATTTCGTATTTGCGCTCCCACATCCAATCTGTCATAAACGTTTCATCATCATGGTAGCGCGCACCGTTTGGCTCCTTGTTAAAGGCGTTCGCATAAGGGTCGTGATTAATAAAGGTAATTTGTTGATTAATCACCCCACGAATCAACGCTTGAAAGTCTTGATCTTTTTCAGCAAGTATCAAATAAGGTCTTACTTGTGCAGCAGAATCTCTTAACCACATGGCAGGAATATCTCCGGTGATCACAAATGTGTGATCACCGTTTCTTTGAATCGTCGTTTCATAAGTGTTTTTAAATGCCTTCTCAAACATACGCCCGATTTTTGGCGTCGCGTGAAAATGGTCTTTGACTTCTTCAATTAAATCGAGCATGACTTTTGGTAAGTCTGTTGTCATCATTTATTCTCCTTATCCGAATGAATACCAATCGTAACTATTTCGTAAGCATCCATCGTCACTTTATCATTCTTTAATGGTTGATGTTTACGTTCAATCACATCACTTTGATAGTACGTTCTGTTATTTCTTTGTTCTATCGCACATGCGTGAGCCTCTTCATCCAAGTTAACAAGGCGTACCATGACGTCGTTAGATGCCTCAGCTACTTTTACGTTTGAATAACTTAGTGCTGCCGGCTTTTCTAGCTCAATAAAGCTGTAGGTAGAAGGATACGTGCCTGTTTGAACAGGTAATGCTTTACTAATAAGCGGCGCCTGGAACGTTTGTGCTAATTGATAAGCCTCAAAACGCTCTCTCTCACCACCATGCGGAATAATCCGGTATTCAACCGTCTGTTCACCGAGACATTGTGCTTGTGGTGTAGGGAAGTATCCCCAATCCCCAAGTTCACCAACGGAACGTAACAGTGTGACGGCCATCGTTGTATCTGACGCAAGGATTTCATATTCATTTAAGCCTTTGTTGGCGATACATAATCCCCGGTCCTGATTACAAACATCCACGTAACTTTGTTGGTGTTGTGAATAATCTGGATTCGTCCACTCACGATTTGGTGTATTTTGACGCTTAGCTGCTTCAAATACACTTTCTGCATAATGGTGATCTGTTTCGATATTTGACTTGAATAACGCGCGCAAGCGTGATCTTTAATGTTATTTGCTATCGTTGTTTTTACATCAACATACGTCGCTGAATGCGTAAGCGTCACGTACGTTTCAATTTTAAGCGGTTGTTCTTTGAGTGACCGTTCTGACTTGCGGTTTGTGAACCAGACGAGTTCTTGTTGTTCTTTTATTAATGTCTCTTGGGCTGATTCTGGTAAGAGCCATTCATGGGTGATTTTATATGTTGCTTTAACCGCAGAATTCTCAATGAGTTCAATTGTTGCGGTTTCTTCCTCTGTCGTTCTGACAAGATGATCACTTGATTGTTTATACATATACTCATTACCGATATCACCTGTATCTTCATAGATATTTAAACCTTGATAATGTTGGTTTGTGCGCTTATCTGTTATACTCAGTGACCCATTCTGCATAATCTCAACAGCTAGATAATCATTTTCCATCTGATTTTCTTTCGTCACGAGTGTTGCTACGTCAACGTCACCTTTCACAAGTGCAAAGACTTGATAACCTAGTGCCGGTAAAGATTCTGCATTGAATGTTACAGTCACACGACGCGCCATATATGGCTGTCTAAATTTATCTTCTGGTAAGTCATAATCAAACACGAGTCCATGGTCATCAACTTCAACTGGATACATCGTTTTATTCTCATCTACGATGACAAAGCCATCAACATCAATCTGTCTTAATACGTCTTTATTGACGCCATCTCGATAATAGGCCCGTTTTAAATCTAAAGTTACACTGACTTGATCCGTTCGATTATCAGCTAACGTATTAAAAACAACAAAAGGATGAACATCTGACGCATTAAAAGTTGATGTATCAATGTGTTTAACCAACTGATCTAACGTACGATCGATTAACATTTCGGTGAAATGTTCACTCTTGTTAAAGCGCGTCACCATTTCATCATGCACTTCATCTACGCTGCAACCACAAATACTGTCGTGCGGATGGTTTTGCATGAGGGTTTTCCAGGCATATGCAAACATGTCATGATCATATGTCTGGTCTATGAAGTAACGAAAAGTGGCTAATGGCTCGGCTACTTTCTCTAACAACGTTTGAACTTTTTGGTTCATTTGTTTTAAGTACACCCGAGAAGAGGCCGTATTCACAAGCGTGCCCCAGCCATCTGTGTGTTGTGAGCGTAATTCGCCTTCAACAACTTTTAAATCTTGACTTGCTGATTCTTCGGTAATAGCCGCGATATAATCATTAAATGTAGAATGTACAAAGGTGTAATCAGGATAGAGACGATTAGCCAAATCAATAGCGGTCGATAAATCCGTTTGAATCGTTGATGATCACAACCATTGAGCATTAACAAGTGTGTCGTTGATGCGAATGTTTCGAGATTCTCCAAGTGTTCATCAGTATGCTTTTGCTTTTTGTTCATCGGTTGGAATTTCATTTCCATTACAATACCAGTTAGCAAATAAAATCCCGGTGACTTCTGTTCCATCTGGTGACTGCCACTTCATCTCAGAATACGGTGATTCATAAGCACTTGCGTCAATGACCGCATTGTTAAAACCGGTTGGTTTCACCCCTCGACCAAAGGCGGCTGCTTTAATATCAGCTTGTTGCAAGATTTGCGGAGCTTGACCGATATTCCCAAATGAGTCAGGGAAATAACCAATTTTGCTGAGCCCTCCCCATTTTTTAGCATCACGCATCCCGTATTGTAAGTTACGCACATTCGCTTCACTGCTAGTTAAAAATTCATCTTGTAGAATATACCAAGGACCTACTTCGATTCTTCCAGCTTCAATTAACTTCTTAATTTGGTCACGTCTTTCTGGTCTAACTTGTAAATAGTCATCTAAAATAATGGTTTGACCATCTAAATGGAAACTTTTAAAGTTCGGATCTGCTTCTAATGTATCTAATAGTTGGTCCATCACTTCAATTAATAAGTAGTGATGCTGTTCATAAGGTAAATACCATTCCCGGTCCCAGTGGGTATGAGAAATGATATGTACCGTTTTCTTTTTATTCATGAGATTCCCTCCACTTTTGTATGTATAAGTAAAGGATGCGAGCACCCTTTACTTCTTTAATTAAAGGTGATTAAATACGTCTTAATTTCATAAGGGTTGATGCTGTCTTCAATCACAGATTGACTAATTACCTCTCCTACAGGTTCTTCCACTAAATTCACTTCTTGATATGAAGCGATCTTATATGGTGAAATCAATGAAATTCTACCTGATTTACCTTGATATTCATGAAGTCGAACAATCAATCCATCATGATCTTCTGCTTTTTTAACCGCATCAATCATCACATGGTCTGTTGGACAGTCAAATAGTTGTGTATGCGTATAGTTCGCTTGACCTTGTGTTAGCGTTAATGGATTATTAAGTGCCCATGCTTCCGTTACCGTGTCAGCTTCTCGCCAATCGCCGATATGTGGATATAAACTATAGACAAAGTGGTGGTCACCAAGATCACAATCAGGATCTGGATAGGTGGCGCCTTTTAATAACGACAACCGCATCACGTGATCTTTAATGTCATAACCGTATTTCGAATCGTTGAGTAGACTCACCCCATAACCAGCGTCAGATAAATCGGCCCATTGATGACCAACTGTTTCAAAACGAGCCCAATCCCAGCTCGTATTCCAGTGTGTTGGGCGTTTCACGTTACCAAATTGAATATCGTACGTCGCTTCTGTTTGACGCACATTCACTGGAAACGCAACTTTTAATAGCCGTTGACGTTCTTGCCAATGAACATCTGTCTTATAGTCAATGCGGGCTGAATCACGATAAACAATCATCGTCTGGTTAATGTCTGAATGGTTGTAGCGCCATGTGAATAACACCTTAGCACGCATTGGTGTCATCTCTACTAACTCGACTTTCTGTAAATCTGAGATCGTCTCAAATTTCTCTTGATAAAAGATATCAATATCCCACGCATCAAACATCAGTGGTTTATCTTCAAATACATGGAGCACATTACCGTTTTCATTTGGTTTCAATACGGATTTCTCCGCTCGTTTATCAAATAGCTTTGTTAAATGACCATGTTCATTCCACTCAATGTCGTAGTATGGCGTGCTTAACGTATGGTCTTTCATAACAAACGTTATATTCTGCTCGCTTGGCTGTGATTCAACTTCAGCATTAAAATAGATGCCCTTGTTTCCTAATGCAGGAATATCTGTCACTTTAACTAACCACTTATCTTCAAGCTTAATGGATTCAAGTGTGTTACCCGCTTTATCTGTCCAAGAACCATCCCCATCTAAATGATCTAGACATTCAACAAGTTCCTCCCGTTTTGTCGTTGAACTATTATAAATGGTATACGCATGTGAATCTTGACTTTGACGCACGTGTAAAACGTTGTCTATTTGCTGAATCGCAAGGGCCTCTGCCTCTTCATATTCAACTTTCGCATCTTCATACACTTCTTTAATAGAAGACCCTGGAATAATGTCATGGAATTGATTCCGAAGAATCGTTTTCCATCCTGCCGTTAAATCAGCAGTAGGATATTGATCAAAAGCCTTTGTTTCAACCGCTTCCCAGCCATTTAGCCACTCTGTATCACGGTATAATAACTCAAGTTTTCGGTTCATTTTTTTCATATACGCTTGTGAGGTGTAAGTCCCGCGGTGAAATTCTAAATAAAGTTCCCCGTCCCACGTATGCACATATTGATCTGTTTGATCGACCGTTTCATGTAGCTGATCAAAATAATCTTTTGCTTTAGCTGGTTTTATGTGCGGCAAGCCTGGCATTTTATCCATACTGCGTTGGATTTCAAGCATGTCCCGGTTAACTCCGCCTCCACCATCGCCATAGCCATAAGAAAGTAATAGATCTGTGTTCAATGGTTTGTCTTGATACTCTTTCCATGAGTCTTGTAAAATCTTTGGTTCCATATAGCCGTTATACGTGTAATAACGTGATTCTGGCCAAGGCTCAATGGTTGTAATAAAGTGAGTTAATACCTCACTGCCATCAATACCACGCCACTTAAAGGTATCGTGCGGCATGCGGTTGTATTGACTCCAACTAATTTTGGTCGTCATAAAGGTATCAATACCCGACTTTTTCAATATTTGTGGCAGCGCCCAGCTATAGCCAAACACATCCGGTAACCAAAGGTACGTACTTTCTTTCCCGAACTCTTCTTTTAAGAAGCGTTTTCCGACAAGAAATTGCCTAACAAGCGATTCACCAGACGGGATATTACAATCCGCTTCTAACCACATACCGCCATCTGCTTCCCATTTTCCATCCGTGATTCGCGCTTTGATTTTTTCATAAATCTCTGGATAATCTGTTTTAATATATTCATATAGTTGGGGCTGACTTTGCATAAATAAATATTCTGGGTAGTCTTCCATTAACTTTAAAACGGTTGAAAATGAGCGCGCTGATTTTTCACGTGTATGTTTTAATTGCCATAGCCAGGCCACGTCAATGTGGGTATGACCCACACTGTGATAAGTAACATCACTTTGTTTACCGATGTCTTGAAGCTCTTTTTCGAAAGATGCTTGCGCTGAGTAAATCGTTGCGTAAAATTCTTCTGAGCCTTTGTTTAACCAATTAATCTCTTTAAATGCTGTATTTAAAGCTGTCGTTAAACGGTGACGAACAGGATCATTGTCTTCAAGCGTTTTTATTGTTTCAAGCGCTGTCCAACTATCAAAATAAAATTGGTCAACTTTTTGATCAAGGTACGCAATCGCGGCGCGCTTAAGCTGAAATTCTTGGTCCCGTGGTTTTCCCCCACCTTCTAGTCCGCTCCATAAACGAAAATCTAGTTTCAACACATCACCAGCTACATCATTGAATAGTACTTCTTTATGATTGGAGTCAACGCCTTGATAAGGTTGATTATTTACAAATAATAGCGATTCAAAACCAGAGTTATTACCACCACCGGTTTGTCCAAAATCAAATAAACCAATCACGCGCTCGTTTTCCCACTCTTTTGGGACCGTAACCATTTGCGATAGCCACGCATAACAATCGCGACCTTTCCAGTGTTCACCTAAAGTGATGACACGCGTATCTTCTGTTTCTTCAACAGGGTATTGCCCAACCGCTTTCTCATGATCAATCGTGAACATCCATTCATTAATAGATGTTGTTCCTCGATAACGGTACTGACTTAATTCTTGAATACGACTGTTTAATTTATCAATCGTAAAAAACATTGGTCTTCCTCCTCTACTTAAATTAAAGGCTCGGCAAGCATTTACCGAGCCTTTAAAATGTTACTAATTAATTTTGAGCCCAGCGATCGTAAGCTTCTTGGTGAATCTGAACATATTCATCCACATTCATGCTTTCAATTGTAGCGACATAGTCACCCCAATTTGAGATTGGCTCAACACCTGTGATAAAACGTGCTTCCATTTGTTCAACATATGAGCTTAAATCTTGTTGAATCGTATTAACTGTCTTTTGTTCCTCATCTGTTAAATAAACGAGTGGGAATGGCGTCTCAGCAATCGGTGTAATTTTTTCTTCTGTTTCTGCTTGAATAAATAAATCAAAATCTGAACGCGGTTCACCTTCGACTAAACCACCAAGCATTGGCGGTGTAATACCGTATGTTGGTGTCAGTGTTGCGCGATACTCTTCTGGTGATTCAAAACCTTCTGGTGCCGGAAGTGGTGTGCGTGTACCATCATCATTTGCTTCCCATAGATAGCCTTCTGGCCCTTTATCAAAGAAGTCACGGCCTTCTTGTGAATACCAGTAATCAATCCAACGCATGGATGCTTCTGGATTTTCATTATATTTTGTGATTGAGAAAGTCCCTCGCACCATGCCAGGGTTTCCTGGTACGATACGTTCTTCTGACCATTCACTTGTTAAAGGATAAAACATTGGATCATTAAGTGCTTCTTCTTCTGTACGACCCGTTGTAAAGAATGAGAACCAGTCTGGGAATAAACCGAGACGGTTTTCCTGACCTTTCGCTTTCTTCTGTTCATCCGCTTGTGAGAACGTTTCTGGATCTAATAACTCTTCATCATATAGTTTTTTCATGAATTCTAAATATGCTTTATAGTTGTCTGTCATCGGTGCATAACGAACATCACCATTATGTTCTTCAATGCCCCATTCTTTCATACCAAAGGCAGCCATTAACCAAGCACGGCTACTGTTCATTTGAACATCTGTGAATGGAATCGTATCATCTTCACCTGTATTATTAGGGTCATCGTCTCTAAATCTTACTAATAAGTCATAGAATTCATCGACTGTCTTAGGTAATTCTTCCACACCTAAATTGTCTAACCACTCACCGTTGTACCAGAGTGGACCACGCGCCCATACAGCGGTCGGATGATTATTGATAAATGGCAACGAATAGATGTTACCATCTGGTGTTGTAATTGAACGTGCAATTTCTGGGTCTTCTTCCATTAACGCTTTGATATTTGGTGCATATTCATCAATCAGGTCGTTAAGCGGAAGTAATACCCCTTGACTACCGTAATCAACTTCCATACCAGGAGTTAAATTATCTGTACCTGCCCCTAGAATAATCCCCGGTAAATCTTGACTGGCGAATGCGAGGTTTAATCGTGTTTGAAAATCACTGACGGGTGGTGTTGTAAATTTAAAACTTATATTGGTCATTTCTTCATATTCCTGTAATGTCACCATGTTTTCCCATTCTTCAATACCTACACCAGGAGCCATGAGTGACAATTCGATTTTTTCGTCAACGATAGGGAAACCCTCTTTGTTTACTTCAACTTTTTCGCCGTTAGCGTCATTTCCATTACCTTCCGCATCAGATTGATCGTCTCCACATGCGACAAGGACACTTAAAAGAACAAACATCATTGACAAACTAAGTAAGAACTTTTTCATCTTAAAACCCTCCTATTTTTACTGTTCATTTGAAATATTATTCTCATACTACCATGATTTATTTCCGTCTCACCCCCTTACAGTTAAATCGTTCGGTGTTATTCTTTAATTGAACCAATCATGACACCTTTAACGAAATACTTTTGTAGGAACGGATAGACGATAATAATTGGCAAGGTGGACACAATCATGACACCATATTTAATGATGGCCGCGAGTTGTTGCTGACTGTGGATAAATTCAGCCATACCGCCTGTCATACTCACACTGTTAGACGACATCTCTTGTAGTACGAGAATCTCACGTAACACGAGTTGGAGTGGATAGAGACTTCTGTCGGCTAAATAAATCAAGGCGTTGAAATAACTATTCCAATGCCCTACACCATAGAATAAGGCCATAACAGCAATAATTGGCGCTGATAATGGGATAATGATTTTAACAAATAACTTAAAGTTACTTGCTCCATCAATCGTCGCTGCTTCTTCTAATCCTCTAGGAATCGTTGACTGGAAGAAGACACGTGTAATAATGATGTTCCACAGAGCTACCGCATTTGGTAAGACCATTGCCCATACTGTATCAATAAGACCTAAATTACGGACCACAAGATAAGTCGGGATAAGCCCCCCATCAATAAACATTGTTAAGACAAACATAAAGGTGAAAAATCTTCTGCCGTAAAAATCTTTTCTTGAAAGCGCATACGCCGTTGGCAATGTAAAGACGAGGTTAATAAACGTTCCAAATACCGTATAAAAAATCGTCATCATATACCCGCGCCAAATCGCTTCGTTCTGTAAAATAATCCGGTAACCTTCAAACGTTATGTCTTTTGGCCAAAGCCACATCTCGCCAGAGTTAACGGCGCTAGGATCACTGATTGACGCACTAATAATATAGATGAGCGGGTACAACACAACGAGTAAGGCAAATGTTAACGCGACATAGACAAAACCCATAAATACTTTATCTGCTTTTGTTTCATTAATTTTATTAAGATCCAACGTAATCCCTCCTTACCATAAACTTGTTTCGCTCGTTTTCTTCGCAATATGATTGACCGTGATTAACAGGGCGGCGTTAATGACTGCGTTAAACAATCCAATCGCTGCCGCAAAACTGTATTGAGCATCTAATAAACCAGCCTCATAAACAAAAGTAGCAATGACATTTGATGCTGACTTATTAAGTGGATTTTGAAGTAATAAGATTTTCTCAAAGCCCATCGCCATAATATTTCCAAGATTCATAATCAGGAGAATCGTCATTGTCGGAATAATCGTTGGGATATTAATGTAGAAAATCCGTTGTAAACGCGTCGCACCATCAATAATGGCCGCTTCATGTTGTTGAGGATCCACACCAGAAAGAGCAGATAAGTAAATAATCGTACCCCAACCTGTACTTTGCCATACACCAGAAAATACATAGACTGTTTTAAACCATTTTGGATCGGTCATAAACGGAATCGGTTCAAAACCTAGTAATTCAATAAAGCTATTGAGAATACCTGTTGTTGGTGATAGAAACGCGATAATCATACCAGCAATAACAACGACAGAGATAAAATGCGGTGCGTATGTAACCGTCTGAACCGTCCGCTTGTAAGCGCTATCCTTGATTTCGTTTAATAATAACGCCAGTATAATCGGTAAGGGAAAGCCGACCACTAACTCATAAATACTAATACCTAATGTATTTTTAATTAGATCCCAAAAATAATATGAATCAAAAAAGCGGATGAAATGATCGAATCCTACCCATTCACTACCTCCGAACTAATGACGGGACATAATCTTTAAAAGCAATTTGGATACCGTACATAGGAATATACTTAAAGATAATGAAGTATAAAACGGTTGGTAGAATAAATAAGTAGAGTTGCCAATTTTGAATAATCTTACGGTTTTTCTTTTTGGATGTTACACCCGGTACACCGGATATAGGTGGAGCCTGCTGTTTCATAATTTAACCTCCTACTTTTCAATTGTTTTGTTTTGCTACACCAAATGTAAGCGGATTCAACAATTGTTTCAATATGTCGAACTTATCCTTTTACCTCACGTCACTTGTGTTAGTGACTTTCCGATTAGATTTATCAAGCGTTTCACACGGTAAGCGTATGTATTTATTTCTTACTATGTATTTATTGAAAGCCTTTACAACAGGCGTTTTAACAACATAACTGTTTTAAGTACAAAACTAATAGCTAGAGGACAATAAATAACTTTTTTAACATATTGCCTCATATCTTCTTAAATTATAGAGTGAAGTTAGGTAAGTTAAATTGTCTAGAGGAGGCATAAATAATGGATAAAATAATTGGCATTGATATTGGTGGAACAAAAATAGCGATTGGTTTATTAAATACAAAAGGGACACTTTTAGCAAAGAAAATACTACCAACAGATCAAACCATCTCACCTGAAGCAATGGTTAAGGAAATCTATCAACACACCATTAAACTATTATCGGAAAATAGTACATCAAAAAAAGAAATCCTAGGCATAGGTATCGGAGCTCCTGGACCAATCGATACAAAAACAGGACAAATCACATCTCCCCCCAACCTGCCAGATTGGAGAAATATACCTGTTGTTGATATCTTTAAACAACACTTTCAATTACCGATCTATTTTGAAAATGACGCTAGTGCAGCTGCTCTTGCTGAAAAATGGTTAGGCGCAGGACAAGCAGAAACAGACTTTGTCTATATGACAATTAGTACAGGGATTGGGGCAGGTATCTATTCTAATAAGCAACTATTAACGGGTGCAAAAGGAAACGCCGGTGACATTGGTCATACGGTTATTGATCCGAGTTTTGGACAATGTGTGTGTGGTCAATTTGGTTGTCTAGAACATATTGCCTCAGGTACCGCTATCGCACGAGAAGGTAGTAAACTGATGGGTAAACAACTTTCTACATTAGATGTATTTTCTCTATATAAAGAAGGCGAGCCACAGATTGTTGACTACCTTAACCGTGTCTTTCAAACGCTAGGTGCTGCTTGCGTTTCCATGATTAACACGTTTGAACCAAATAAAATCATTATCGGCGGTGGTGTGTCTAGTGTAGGTGATTTGTTATTTGAACCGATTCGTGAGTATGTGCGTCATTATGCGCTAAACCCCGCTAACCGAAAGACGCCTATTGTTCCAGCAGAATTAAAACAAGACGCCGGCGTCATTGGCGCTGCGGCTCTCGTCTTAAGCAATAAGCTACTATTATAATCGTAACGGTCAAAAAGAGGAATTTAGATAACTTATTATAGAAATGGAGTGAAGAAGATGACACATTATACATTCCCTGACCATTTTTTATGGGGAGCAGCGGCATCAGCCACACAGACAGAAGGGACGGTACCTGGAGACGGAAAAGGAGAAAATATTTGGGATTATTGGTTTAAAGAAAAGCCTCATCTTTTTTATCAACAAATAGGGCCTGGTAAAGCATCGGACTTTTACCAACAATACGAAACAGATATCACATTAATGAAAACGCTTAATTTCAATTCGTTCCGCACGTCTCTTTCTTGGTCACGCCTCTTACCTAATGGAAAGACTCTTAACCAAGAAGCGGTAACATTTTATAATAACATGATCAATGAAATGATCAAACAAGGCATTGAGCCAATCATCAATCTATTTCACTTTGATATGCCGATGTATTTACAAGATAACGGGGGCTGGGAGAACCCAGACATTATCGAGGCATTTCGTTATTACGCCCAAACAGCTTTTCAGTTATTTGGTGACCGAGTTAAGCGCTGGACAACTTTCAATGAACCGATTGTGCCTGTTGAAATGGGATATTTGAATACGTATCATTATCCTGCAGTTATTGATATGAAGCGCGCCGTAACTGTAGCTTATCATTCCATGCTTTCGAGTGCGAAAGCAATAGAAGCCTTTAAACTCGAAAAAATAGGCGGAGAGATTGGGATTATTTTAAACTTAACGCCCTCTTACCCTAGAAGTGATGATAAAGAGGATCAACAAGGGGCTTATTTAGCGGATCTTTTTTATAATCGTAGCTTCTTAGACCCCTCCGTTCTAGGCTATTATCCAGGAGACTTATTGACGCTTTTAGATACTTATCACCTCTTACCAGAAAGGATAACGGGCGATACAACACTTCTTAAAGCAAATACGGTTGACTTTTTAGGGGTCAATTACTATCAACCACGACGGATAAAACAATCTGAAGCACCTATTGATGATAAAAACATCACACCTGAATCATTCTTTAGCTATTACCAAGATCCTAATCGACGGATGAATCCTTATCGTGGATGGGAAATATATGAGCGCGGCTTATATGATATTGCCATGCGGATAAAAGCAGATTATCAAAATATCCCTTGGTATGTATCAGAAAACGGCATGGGTGTATCAGATGAAGAGCGCTTTATGGACAAGGACGGTGTGATCCAAGATGATTACCGCATTGACTTCTATCAAGAACACTTAAAGTGGTTGCACTTAGCGATTGAAGAAGGCGCGAATTGTTTTGGGTTTCATGCATGGACCTTTATTGATAACTGGTCATGGCTAAACGCTTATAAAAACCGTTACGGTTTTTACCGTCTCGATTTAGATACGCAAGAGAGAACGGTAAAAAAGAGTGGGCAATGGTTCAGTCAAGTCGCACAAAGCAATGGATTTAGTCATGATGATTAATATACTCGCCATTGATATTGGGGGAACGCACATTAAACACGGACTTGTAGATGAAATAGGTACCATCTCTACAATGAATACATCTACAACACCTACTGATTTCAAAGGATTTATTGAACACCTAACGACATTAAAAGAACAGTTTCAAGATATCCCATTAACTAGCATCGCCATTAGCAGCCCCGGTCTACCGCAACCTGACGGTACCATTGGAGCAGAAAGTGCTGTCCCTTATTTGCATCAACATAATATTAAACAGGCGGTTGAAAAGATCTTTCACTTGCCCGTTGTTATTGAAAATGATGCAAACTGTGCAGCCCTAGCAGAAGTATGGACAGGTAAAGCGAAATCAATCGACAATGCGGCGGTATTGATTATCGGGACTGGCATTGGTGGCGCGTTGATTCAGAATCGAACACTCCACCGAGGCGCTGATCAACATGCCGGCGACTTCGGTTATATGTTACTACCCAATCGAGAGAATGGCGGTTATTCTGTCTTTAGTCGGCTTGCTTCTACGGGATCTATCATTAGGCGAGTAGCTGATAAAAAAGCGATGTCTAAAAATGATTGGACCGGTGAAAAAGTGTTCAATTCAGCTGAAGAAGGCGATATTATTTGCCAAGAGGCGATTCATCAATTCTACACGATGCTTGGACTAGGTATCTTTAATATCCAGTATGTTTACAATCCTGATGTTATCTTAATCGGCGGCGGCATTAGTACAAGACCCACTTTGCTTGATGAACTTAATCAACACTTACATCAACTACAACAAGAAGTGGAAGAAACATTGATTATACCTAAAGTAGATATTTGTGATCATAAAAGTCATGCCAATCTTATCGGTGCTGCTTATTGTTATTTTCAAAGCATAAAAGCATCAAATAACTAACAGTCAAATAATTAAACTATAATAAATAGAAAGCGTGTCACTGTTGTGACACGCTTTCTATTTATCTTTATACATCTCATAGTCTATACTAAGTCATTTTTTTCATCCTTTAAATATTATCTGCTAAGGTCGCTGAATGATTTTAAATGACTCTTCTGCATCTCTCGCAATCATTAATAATGCTAAACCTAATACACAGAAAAACACCCCAACAAGGATGAAGATCGTCTGGCTCAGGCTGTCTACCATTAATTGTTGTAAATTAAAAATGAATAAGAAAATAGAAATAAAGGTAGAACCAAAACAGATATACGCTAATTTACGTGTTCTTTCAAAACGAATCATTTGCTCTCTCCTTTTCGTATGAGTGAAAATAATACTGCTTTTTCTTTTCTTCTTCCATTATATCACCATTTATAACAAATTATCATGGAGTGGGTAACCTGTCTTTGTTACTTCAATCATTCGCTGTTTCATTAACACATGCAAGCATCAAAAAAGCCATATCAATTGACATGGCTTTTTTGGTCTTATTCATCTTCTTGGATTCATTAACGATGATTGTTTTTGTTCTGATCTTCATCTAAAAACTTATCTAGTGATGAAAAATCCTCTTCTTCACCAAACTCTGTTCCGTAATTTAATTTACCTCGATGACGCATCGGCGTCTTTTCTTCTTGGTGTTCTTCATCCCAGTCTCTAAATAAGATGGATAAACAGACAAGGCCACTCAGACCTACCAAGCTATACACAATACGCGCAAGTAGTGTACCTTGACCACCAAAAATAGCCGCCACTAAATCGAAGTTAAAGAAACCTATTAATCCCCAGTTGATCGCCCCGATAATGACAAGGGTTAAAGCGAATTTTTGAAACGTTCTCATTTTACTACTCCTCCTTTTGATTGACTCATGGAAGTAGTATGGACAAAATCCCTCTTCTTCATGCATAATTTATTTTTTTTAAACGGCACATGTGAATGATGACTTTTTGTGCACATGATTCTATCATTTACCATTTGTGAGTCAACATTTGAGCCAGATGCTCTGCTGCTAATACACCTGATATAAAAGCACTTTCTAACCTTGTATGTGTTGCGGGATCTTCATTAGATAAAAAAGCATCTCCAGCTAGAATAACGCGGTTATCACGTGACATTTCAAGGTAAGGTTCTTTTAAAAATTGTACCGCTTCAGCATACCGCCATCTTTTCAACTGTTGGGACAGAATTGATTGACGATCAAAATAATCTTTCGATAAGTTAATCATATGATTTAAAACATGCTCACTCGTTTCATCATTATATTCTTTGCTCCACTGACCAGTCATATACACGCTTACAGTTCGTTCATCAGAGATACCTTTTTTGTAGTGATCAACGATTCTCATCATACCCTCTGGCAAGCCTTGATCTAAGTGACCATTTTCAGGTAGTTCCGGTTTATCTGAGAGTTTAAACAGACCTACGAAACAAGGATTAAACGTAATGTGTTTAAGTTTTTCCATTTCCGTTTCATTAATTTCTATCTTACTATTGATTAACAACGCTTCTGCTTGAGGTGCTGGAATAGTAAGAATGATGGTTTTTGTTTTAATTTCTTCACCCGTTGTTGAACGTACAATATAGCCATCACGCTGCTGTTCAATTTGACTAATTTCTGTCTTTAGCTGAACAGGTAAATCTTTTGCGAGTGTTTTCGCTAGAGCATTCATTCCACCTGGACTCATATAACGTGGATGGCTCTCACCAAACCACCGCTTAACAAAACCTTGTTTCAGCCATTGATCAACTTCGGAATGAAATCGTTCGTTTCGTACAGTAAAAAACTGTGCCCCATGATCGACTTTCCCACTATCTATGCGTCTTGTCGCCATACGACCACCCACACTTTTCCCCTTATCAATCAGTAATACTTCATATCCTTTATCTTTTAACGTACGGGCAGACATAATCCCTGTTAAACCTGCCCCAACAATCACTGTAGTAATATATCTCATCTTTTAAACAGCTCCTTTTCAGTAAATGACACTCAAGTAAGACAAAAGTGAGTGTCTCTCATGTTTCTTAGTTCGTTGAAAAATCTAAATAATATTTATATTTTTTCCCAACATAATAACATTCTGTGTACTCAGAAAAACCATTAGTTAAATCTGTAGTAAACCTAACACGCTTTAATATTGGTTCGGGTTTTGTTAATTTTAATAATGTTTGAATTTCTTTATTAGAAAGTATCGCTTCGACATATTCAACTTGTTGTGTTGGGAATATGTTAAAGCTATTTAAATACTCATAAAATGATCCGTAATAGTCTTTAGATTCTAATGAAAAGTAAGCTTGATAAGGTACATAAGTCACAAAATATGCTAAAAAATCTTTATCAGATCCCCGAATACGTTTCAACATTAAAACTTCCTCACCCGGATTAATTTTTAAATATTTTGCAACCTGATAATCGGCTGTGACTTTTTTGACTTCTGCGTGAATAGTTGACGCAACTTTTCCCTGCTCGCGCATTTCTCTAGTAAAACTTTTAATCATCGTCATATGATTCGTTTTTTCAGGTGAGTAGTGATTAACAAATGTACCTTTAGCTTTTTTTCGAACTAACAGATTTTCACGAACAAGTTCTTCAACAGCCTTACGGATTGTTATACGACTGACGTGGTACATATCACATAAATCCATTTCTGTTGGAATGCGTTGACCTTCGGTCCATTTCTCCGTACGAATATTCTCTCTTAAGTCGTTAGCAATTTGCGCATAAAGTGGTTGTGATTTTTTATCATTTATCATGAATTATCGCTCCTTTTGTTCTAATGATATAACAATATCACAAAAACATTGATTTAAAAGGGTTTAAAATAAACAAAATAGACAAAGTAATCATGATATAATTTATTAAACCTATATAAGGAGTGTTATATCAATGAATTATAATTGTCGCCCTTCCGTAAATATTAAAAATCAAATTACAGCGTATATAAATTATACTGCCATTGTTCAACAATTAAAGCAAGAAATAACGCATAAACGTATTAATGTCATAACAATAGAAAATTATCCGATAGTAGACGAGCAAGAAATCAAGAATTCACTCATTAATAAGCTACAGCCAGATTTAATTATCCATACAGATGAGATCCTTATTGAACAGATGCAAATAGATGAAATGATTGCTCACAATTTAACCGATGACCGTATTTTTGGTGTGATGAGTCATCACGCATTATCAGATTTTATCAATCAGGACAAACACCAAGCTGTGCAAGAAAAAATTAATGCTGTCATAGCATCGAATGGATTAGTTGTTGTTTACGGTGTTGGCGCAAGTCTTGTTACAATATCTGATTTATTGGTCTATGCCGATCTGTCACGGTGGGAAATCCAACAGCGCTATCGTTCAGGTGCTTTTAGCAATTGGCGCGCCAATAATGCTGGGGAAGATCCAAATCGCATGTTAAAAAGAGGCTATTTCTTTGAATGGCGTGTAGCAGATAAACAAAAAAAATATGTCTTACCAAAATCGGCATACGTCTTAGATACTCATCATAAAGGAGTCCCCGTCATGATTCGAACAGATGATTACTTAGCCGGATTAAAAGAAGTTTCAAAACAACCCTTTTCACTCGTACCATTCTTTGACTCAGGTGTATGGGGTGGCCATTGGATGCAGGACACTTTTAATTTAGAAAGAGATAAAGTCAACCTTGCTTGGAGTTTTAATGGCGTTCCAGAAGAGAATAGTTTGTTACTGAACTTTAATGGCATTGAATTTGAATCACCTGGAAGCAACTTGTTATTTTTTTATGGTGAAGATATTTTAGGAAGCCGGGTCTTTGGAAAATTTGGAGAAGAGTTTCCGATACGTTTTAATTTCCTAGATACTGTTGGCGGACAAAACTTAAGTTTACAAGTCCATCCGAAATTAAGTTATCTACAAGACACGTTTGGTTCGCATTATACACAAGATGAGAGTTACTACATTTTGCATGCAGATCGTGATGATGCTCACGTTTATTTAGGCTTTAATAAAGGGGTTGAGAAACAAGAATTAATGAGTGCCTTAAGACGGGCGGAATCCGGTGATGAGGTTTTTGATGATAAAAAGTACATTTATCAACATAAAATAAAGAAACATGATCATTATTTAATTCCAGCTGGTACCATTCACTCAAGTGGTGCTGATTGCGTGGTACTAGAAATCAGTTCCACACCTAATCGTTTTACATTTAAATTATGGGATTGGGGACGTGTAGATTTAGATGGAAAACCACGTACCGTTCATTTATACCATGGTGAACCTAACTTAGATATGCGCCGAGATGAAGATTGGGTCAAGAAAGAGTTGGTTAATCAATTCATAGTGGTTGATGAAGGTGAAGTGGATAGAAGAAAAAACAGGTTTACATGAGATGGAGTTTATCGAGACAAGACGACACACGTTTAATTCACCTGTGATTCACGACAATCATAATAGTGTGAATGTCTTCAACTTAGTTGAAGGGGAAGAAGTAACGGTAGAAAGTTAGATCAATCATTTGAAACGTTTGTCGTTCATTATGCGCAAACCGTTATCATACCAGAAAGCGTTAAAAAATATAAGATTTCTCCTAGTGGAAGGGCGAAAGGGAAAAAGTGTATAACCATGAAAGCTTATATCCGTTAATGATGGGAGAACAACAATGAAACATTATTATTTATTACTTGATGTCGGAGGAACTGAAATAAAAATAAACGCCCTTACACAAGACAAGGCATTACTATTAGAACACCATGTGCATTTCCCTTCGCTATCTGATCAATCCAGCGAGGTTATTCTAGATCATTTCCGTTCAATCATTTTAGATTTTATTCATCGTTTTAAACACGATTACCACTTTAGCGGTATTGGCTTTGCTTTTCCAGGTCCGTTTGATTACCTAAATGGAGTAAGTCTAATGACAGGCCTACGAAAGTATGAAGCCATTTATAACGTGAATTTGCGTCGAAGAATTGAAAGTTGGCTATTTGATGAGGGTTATATAAACATTCCCATTATTTTCGAAAACGATGCGACTTGTTTTGCTTTAGGAGAGTATCACCAAACATCCGACATTAATCGAGGAATGTATATAACGCTTGGAACTGGATGTGGGTCTAGTTTCATTGCAGATAATCAAGTAGTCACATCTGGTTTTGGACTTAATTCTGCAGGGATGATTTTTGATATACCCTTTAGAACTGGCATCATTGATGAACACTTGTCTATTAATGGTCTAAAGAAAATAGCTTTAGATAAAAATTATCCATTTACTAATGGTAAGGCATTAGCAAACAACGCTTTTTCAGGAGATACTCTCGCTCGAGACGTTTTTAGTACCTTCGGGATATGCGTTGGAGAAGGCCTCGCATCCTTTATAGCTGAATTCCAACCAGATGAGGTTGTTTTCGGCGGGCAAATTAGCCAAAGCCTTGACCTATTTAAACATTCGATGTTAAAGGAGTGGGGTACTACTTACCCTGTGGTTAGGCGAAGTCTAGATACAACAGCAGCAACACTATACGGACTTTATCACATTATTTTAAAAAATAAAGGAGATTCATTATGACTCAAAAGACATTGTATTTAATTCATCACTCTCATACCGATATTGGTTACACAGATCGTCAAGAAAAAATATCGCGTCATCATGTTAACTATATACGACAAGTCATTCACTTTTTAAATGATCTTGAAGCCGGTAAAACCCCTCAGTGGGAGGGATACAAATATGTTTGTGAAAACTATTGGCAAGTGGAGCAATTTTTAGCACAGGCTACAGATGAAGAGAAAACGGCATTTGAAAAGTATGTAGAAAAAGGCTTCATCGATATTTCTTTAACATACCTCAACTTTACTGAGCTAGTTGACCCTGTCATGTTAGATAAGAAATTCGCAACTGCAAAAGACTATGTTAACCAATTCAATCGTAAATTTGATTCCGCCATGACAGCAGATATCAATGGATTCTCTTGGGGGTATGTTGATATTATGTATAAAAATGGCGT
Organism: Halolactibacillus sp. JCM 19043; assembly: GCF_001310395.1. Lineage (NCBI taxonomy): Bacteria > Bacillati > Bacillota > Bacilli > Caryophanales > Bacillaceae > Halolactibacillus > Halolactibacillus sp. JCM 19043. The sequence continues at coordinate 79,586 of NZ_BAXD01000004.1, read as the reverse complement.
GCGTAACTTCTTTTCTTGTTTACACACACACCATGGTATGTTCCCGCTATTCAAAAAGCAACTGCCCTTTTACTGGGAAGGGCAATCTGGTGAAAAAGTTTTAGTTTGGAATGGTGATCACTACCAAATTGGGAATGACTTTTTATTTGCCCCAAATACAGATCAAAGTAAACAATACGATATAAACGGGTTTACTGAGAAGGATTGGAAGATCAATTCGAAGTCACAAAACAGCGTATCTTTGGTTACTTTGACCTTTTAGAAGAAGAAAACTATCCTTTTGATTTTTGTCCTGTCATGATGAGTGGCATTGTCACAGATAATTCTCCACCAAGTCCGCGTATGATGGAGGGTATCCATCGCTGGAATAAGGTGTATGGAGATGATATTAAAGTTGAACTCGTCACCTTAAACCATTTCTTTGAGATTTTACGTAGTAAAGAATTAGACATACCTACATACTACGGAGATTGGCCTGACTGGTGGGCAGATGGTGTATCTTCCACTCCAGCAGGTGTGAAGTTATACCGTGACGCCCAGCGTAAATATCGCTTAGTCAATAAATTAGATCCTAAGGGATTAAAGGCGAACCCAACGCAATTGAAAGAGGCAGAAGATCATTTATTAATGTATGCCGAGCACACTTGGGGCTTTCATTCGTCTGTATCAGAACCTTGGGATGCTTTCGTCAACTTACTAGACACACGCAAGTTGTCCTACGCCATTAATGGAAATCGGATTATTTCTAACCACTTGGATGATATTTTGGAAACATACGGAGAGGAAGCTAACCAGTTAGACCGTGAAAATTTCTATAAAGTGATTAATCCACACGATGAACAAGTAACAACATTAGCAACTATTTATGTCCAACATTGGCAAACAGTTGATGATTCATATTTCTATACTTCTTTAGATAATTTCGTTGAAGTTGTTGACTGCCAAACAGGCGACGTATTGACATCTCAAGTATCTGATAGTTCTCGAGGGAAAAAAGTTTCATTTAACATCAATTTAGCGGCCAATGAAGAGCGGATCGTTCACTTAAGACGTCGAGAAAACAAAAACAACATGAATGCAAAATATTATAACCATGCCCATATCGGGGCCGAACAAGTTAAAGACATTGCACCGTATGAAGGATACAATCACCCTGTCTCTATTTATGGTGTTAAAACAGATCACTTAGATATTACTCTTGATCAACATAAGGGGATTTCCTCTATTATTGATTTAAAAACAGGCGCACAACTGATTCATCCCGATGCGTTACACGCCCCGTTTATGGGTGTTTATGAAGTGACTTCGTTTAAGGATTCTAATCCTTATTCTATCCGAAGTATCATGGGACGTAACCGTAAAGCGCCATCAACTAAACGTTATACGTCAAAATTAGTAAACATTAAACAATTGGCTGATGGTCCTTTATTCGCGGTCCTGCTATTAAAATATGAACTTGAAGGGACTGGCATATACGATGTGATTTTAACAGTCCATAAACACGCTCCACAAATAGATATCACCATTCGTTTACAAAAAACATGCTCATGGGCACCTGAAAATTTATACGTTGCCTTACCATTTACTTATGGACAACCAGAAAAAACAGACAGCTTTTTTGAAAAATCAGGTACGATTTTCCGACCAGGTATCGATCAATTACCAGGGTCAAACACAAGCTTTTACTCTCTTGATAATGGCGCCATCTTTAAAAATCAAGACAAGCATTTATTCGTTTCAATGAAAGACACCCCCCTTGTCACATTGGGTTCATTAGATAGTCAATTAGTTGAGTTAAGTTGTGAAAATAGCCATGAGAAAAACAAAGAAATTTTGTACTCTTGGGCTATGAATAACTTCTGGGAAACAAACTTTAAAGTTGATCTGTCCGGTTTTTATGAATTGGATTATGCTCTCTACTTGATCAGAGATAAAGAAAAAGATATTAAACATCCTATTCAAAGCGCTCGCCATTTAATTGAAGGGGTCATCACGATTCCTTATAATCCAAATGACAATGAAAAAATGCTTTTCTAGAAAGGAACTAATATGCAGAAACGTTTACATGTTGTTTATAAGACGCACTTAGATATCGGATTTACTGATTTAGCAAAGAATGTTGTTCATCAATACTTATATGATTTTATTCCGAAAGCACTTGAACTTGGTGAAATAATACCAGAGAAATTCACTTGGACAACTGGTTCGTGGCTGATCGATTTGTATTTGGAGCATCCTGATGTAACAGAGATAAACAAAGAACGTATGCGGCAAGCCATTAAAAAAGGCACCATACATTGGCATGCCCTGCCATTTACCATTCATACAGAATTAATGGACGGTGAATTGATGGATTATGCAACATCTATCTCTCAAAAATTAGACTGCGCATTTGATAAGACGACGATTGCTTCTAAAATGACAGATATTCCTGGTCACACGATTAGTATGGTACCGTACTTGAAGAAAGCTGGCATTGACTATATGCATATTGGTGTTAATGCCAGCTCAGCTATTCCTAAAGTCCCTAATATGTTTGTTTGGAGAGGGGTTGAAGGTTCAGAAGTTATTGTCCATTACGCGACTGACTATGGAGAAGTTTTTGCTCGCGACGACTGGTCTGACGCGCTTTATTTTGCTCATAGTCACGATAATATGGGACCGCCTCAAAGTACGGAAGAAATTGAGGCGTTATTCTCAAAGTTAGAAAAAGAGTATCCAGAATACGATATTATCCCCTCATCATTAGATGCATTTGCGCGTGGGATAATGGTATATAAAGATGCACTCCCTGTTATAGAGGAAGAAATCGCAGATTCTTGGATCCACGGAGTAGCTGCCGATCCTAAGAAAATTGCTGAATATAAAGCTTTACTTCGTTTACGCACAAAATGGCTTAAAACAGGTAGATTGAATAGAGATTCAGAAGCATATAAAAATTTATCTGCTCATTTGTTATTAGTCGCAGAACATACTTGGGGGGTAAACGGTAATGTATATTTACCTGAGTATCGCAATTTCCTCTTAGATGACTTTGAAACTGCACGCAAGAAAGATTTGGTTACCTTTAATCACGATCGTAACACGATGGATTTTGCAGATTTAATGTCTTATATAAGAACTGACATTGACTGGACTTCAATGGCTGATCGTCGCAGGTATAGTATTTATGAAGCATCCTGGCAAGAGCAACGGCATTATTTAGAAGAGGGCTTGCAAACACTACCAGAAGACCTTCAAAAAGATGCACGTGCCTATCTATTAGAACAAAAGAACATGCCTATTGTTGAAAAACAACCAAAAATCACACCTGGAATGCCTTATAACTTCGATAATGTCTCTTTTACCTTCAGTCAAACCGGCGGTCTATCCGAACTCATCATTGACGGTTATCAATTAATTGATGAAGGTAAAGAATTTGGTGGTTTATCTTATGAACCTTTCGATTTTAGCAATTATTCAACGTTTTTTAGTCAGTACAGTCGGCTAAATCGTTGGACTACGAGTTGGGCTATGGGCGATTTTGGTCGCCGTGGGATTGAAGCTTTCAAAGAAATAAGGCATGAAATTATAAAACCTTTTATTATAGATGCTGGCATGAAAGTTCATGGCAAGCAGATCGACATAACGTTCGATTTATCTTATCGTGAAGATGATGTAAAAAAATGGGGCTTACCTAACAAAAACATCTTGGTTTATCGTGTTGATTTACAAAATCATCAAATAGATTTGAGTTACCAGTGGCAAAATAAAAAAGCCAATCGGATGCCAGAGGGCTACTGGTTAGAAACAAGTATTCATGTAGCAAACCCTACACGGTGGGTTATTCATAAGATGAATTATCCCGTTAATCCTCTTAATGTTATAGAGAATGGCAATCGAAATATGCATATTTTGTCTGATGAAGGCATGACTTATACAGGTTATGAGGGTCAATTTGACTTAATATCAAAAGATGCTCCCCTCATGTCAATGGGGCGTCGCACATTATTAAATTTTGATAATACGTTACCGAACTTAAATGATGGTTTGTTTATCAACCTATTTAATAACATCTGGGGGACAAATTTCCCGGCATGGTATGAAGGTGACATGACTTATCATCTGTCATTTAAATGGAAAACAAATGAAATTATCCAGTAATTTTAACATGACGGTATTAGGTAAATAATATCTGTTTGTAATTTTATAGCGCAAGTTAAATTTAATAACAAAGATAAAAACACACCACTAAATTGTAATTTAGCTAAACATTCCAATTCGGTGGTGCTTTCTTTTGTTTCATATTGTTTTTGTTTTCCACTAAGCTCTCAAGTAAAACATTTTCACAACATTGTATAAAAACTGTATTTTTTTCTAATTAAGATATCACTTAATTTAAATCAGGCCAATATGATTCATTCTCTTTAATTAGTGCTTCTAACACTAACCGCGCAACATTAATGCTTGGTATAGTTTTATTTAAACTAAATGATTGTAGAGCTTTTTCATAGCTATTTTCGATATACGCTTCCACAATTAACTTTTCTGAATTTAACTGTTGCATCATTAATCCTTGATAAAATAGCGGAACTGGTTCTTGCGCAATAACTTCCGGGCCGTTTTTCCCGACATATGCAGGTACTTCCACCATTGCATCATAAGGCATATTTGGTATAGCTCCTTTATTTTCTGTGATCACTAAAAATCTAGTTTTCGTGTCATTGAGAAGCGCAACAGCTAAATCACTTATCCAATCTCCGTGAGAACCTGCATGGAATGAACTTTCATCAACCTCTCCTGTTGACAAATATTTATCCACACCCTCAAATAATGCTTTTTCTCGGGTATTCATTACTTCATTTGCTCTTGTTAGGTCAGGATTCTGATGTTCAACAGTTTCCTTTTGTAATAAGTAATACGTCAAGTAAGTATTAGGTAAATAATCTGGGAAGGCCTGTAACATTGTATATACCGATTCCCATACATGTATCCAACTACTAACTGCATGACGGTCACCTGTCGCTCTATTCTCTTTTAACCGTTCAATGTATTGAGGCGGTAATAATATTTTATGTTCATTTACATAATTTTTAATTTCTTCTAACAAATCACGATCACGATAAGTAATTGACGTAAACCAACCAAAATGATTTAACCCAAAATAGTCATACTTAATCTCTGATGTATCAGTAATGTTTAATGAACCTGCGATCATATCAATTATTGCAATTGGCATATCGCATACATTTATGATTCTTGCCTTTGGTCGTATTTTTCTACATGCCTCAGATACAATTGCTGCAGGGTTAGAATAGTTTAGAATCCAATGGTCTGCTAAAGCATACTTTTCTACTTGATCTATTAGTTCAATCATAGGACCAATGGTTCTAAGTCCATAGGCAAGTCCTCCGGCTCCACATGTTTCTTGCCCAACACAACCAAAGCTTAATGGAATTTTCTCATCTTGTTCTCGCATTTTATAACCACCAACTCGCATCTGAGCAAAGATAAACTTAGCTCCTGTAAATGCTTGTTCCGCATCTGTTGTCACTGTAAGTGTTACATTACTTTTTAATTGCTTTCTTAAAATCCATTCTACTATAACCGATACTTTCTTTTGTCTTTCTTCATCAATATCATATAAAACAACTTCTTCTAAATTTAAGTCTTCACTTCTCTCTACAATAGACTTTACAATTCCCGGTGTAAATGTACTTCCTCCGCCAACTAGACAAATTTTATTTTTCTTCATTATGTCTCACCTCTCCAATTAATTTAATGCGTTTTTCACTTTTTCTGTTACTTCTCCAACGCTTAAACCTAGTATTATTTGAATGTCTTTATCTTTTACAACTATACCGCTGTTTTCCACTTCATTTATTTTGTCTTTGTCAACTTTATCTACATCTTTAATATTTACTCTTAACCGAGTAAAACAGTTATCCACTGAATTAATATTCTCTTTCCCTCCCAAACCTTCAATAACAGCAAGTATATTTGTGTCTTCTGATGGCGCTCTCATATTAAAGTCAGAATCAACCTCGTTATTCTTTTCTTCATTACTTACCTTTTTATCTTCTCTACCTGGTGTTTTAAAATTAAATTTTTTAATTAAGAACGTAAATAGGAAATAATATATAATTATTTGAGCAATTCCTAAAGCAATTAATAATGGCCATTTTGTCATTTCAGGTCCTAGTGCAATATTTAAGATAATACTACTTAAACCATTCGTTGCTGCTCGTATATTAAAGATATTTAAGATAACCATAAACGATCCAGCAATTACAGCATGAACTAAAAACAATACTGGTGCAGCAAAAACAAAAAGAAAATCAATTGGCTCTGTAATTGATACTAAAAAAGAAGTAATAACTAACGGGATTAACATCCCTTTAATTTTATTCTTATTCTCTGGTTTCGCAGTTTTTATAAATGCTGCTGCAATACCGATATAGCCAAATGTTTTAGTAAACGCGATTTGCATCCATCGAATTGTATCAGAGAATTCCGTTATCGCAGGATTACTCATTTCAGCCATGAATATTGGATATGCTCCCGAAATTGTTTCTCCTCCCATTTGAATCGAACCACCTAGAGCGGAGAACTGGAACGGTGTATAAATTAAATGATGCAAACCCGTAGGAATTAAAATTCTCTCTGAAAAACCATATAAGAATAAACCAAAATTACCTGTATCAGAAATAACACTTGTTAAACTTTCAATAACATTTTGAATCGGAGGCCATACAAGAACTGTGATAAAACCAACGGCAATTGATACAAATGCCATCCAAACCATTGACCATCTTGTGCCACTCCACATTTGTAACCACGTTTTCTTAAATGTTTTATTTGAGGTTTTATTAAATATATATCCAACAATAAAGCCTAATATAATCCCACTAAACACACCAGTATCTAGTACTTGCATTCCTAGAACAGTGTTCTGACCCGTTCCATAAAGACCTAACATAGAATCTTGCTCGGCTAATTTACCGAATGATTCTAAAGAGACATTATTGGCAGTCAAGTAAATCATGTATGAAATAAACGCAATAATGACCGCATGATGCTTATCTTTTTTAGCAAGCGCTCCTGCAATACCAATGGTAAAGAGCTGATAGATTGTTAATAATAGACATCATCCCAGCATAGATAAGGTTACCAAATAACTGGATAGGACCCCAATTCAAGAAAGGTAAAACTCCTTTTACTGCATCATTCGTGATTAACACACCAAAAACCATGATAATACCTATAACAGAAAGATACATTAAAGGTTGTACCATTGTTTTTGATACTTTTTCTAAGCTACCATAAATTTTAGCCTTCATCTTTTTCAGCTCCGATCATTTTTGATAAATTTTGTAATATGAATTAAAATGTAAACAATCTCACCTTTATCAAGTTTAATATTGTAAGTATCTTCAGCATATTTAAGAAATTTTGGTGCAAATTCTCTATGCTTTTCATTACTGTTAATTAAGTAATTGTATAAATCTTCAACATCTTTTCTTCCTTCTACCTTGTTTAAAAACATTCTTTGAGCTAAAAACTTTAAGTGTGTCACTAAGCGGTTCTTATCAAATAAATTATTTTCAAAATTTATATCATAAAATCTTTCAATTAGCTCAAGCGTTCCGCTTACAAATTTAAGTAAGTCTACAGTGTCCTTGGTATTGTGGTTCATCATGGAATTTAATATATGAAGTGTGATATACCCGGCTTCATCTTGACCTAAGTTCAAACTCAATTTTTTGTAAATATAATTAACTGCCCATTCGCCAATTTCGTATTCTTTAGGATAAAAAGACTGTATCTCATTCAACATTAAATTTGGTAAAGTTATATTATTCAAATATCTTTCTATAGCAAAACTGATATGCTCTGTTAGCGCTACTATTCCTACTGTTGTTTTTTCGTAGCCCAATTTTTCTGCTTCTGAAAGTACCGTATCAGCAATGTATAAGTGTTCCTCTTTAGTGGAGTTTAGGATATTCAAGAATCGATTCTGCAACTCAGATTGAACATAGTATATTTTTTCAACATACTGCGGATCAATTGGATCACCCGTTTTTTTCTTAAAACCTAATCCTGGTCCTATCACCACAGCTTCAGTTTTATCACCGCTATCTTTTTCAAATTCTACAACGACTGCATTATTATTAAACACACGTAAAACGATCATTTTTACACCTTCTTTTTGATATATTCAGATACATTACTTTCACCCTCACTCACTTCTCCCTTCGTTAATAGTTGTGATAATATGTGCCCATTTACTTCTGTCATAATTAATAAAACAGTGGTATCTACTCCTTCCTTAATCATTCTCTCATTATCAAAAGATACTAATAACTGTCCCTTTTTCACATGCTTAGTATCTTTATTAATTTCAACACTAAACCCCTCTCCTCCCCTTTTTACTGTATCAATACCAATATGAATGATTACTTGAATACCATCTTCAGATTCCAATCCAATGGCGTGTTTTGTTTGCGCTATCATTAGAACTTTACCATCAAAAGGAGCACTTATCGAACCACGACCGGGAATAATAGCAACACCTTCTCCTAGTGTCTTCGATGCAAATGTCTCATCCTTTACTTCCTCAATAGGCATTAACATTCCAGTTACAGGACTTTTTATTTTAATAGTCTTGTTATCTCTTTTAAATAATTTCCTTATCATATTAATCACTCCCAAAATAATTTAGACAACAAAAAAGGCGCAAGTCAGGTAAAGTAAAACTTCACTCTGACTCGCGCCTAATTTAATAGTCACACGTTTAATTTAAATTGATTGTAACTGATGACGAATATAATTGCAAGCCCTTTCAAATATATTTTTCATTTTTTTATGAATCGTTTTCACAGATAAGCCAAGGTCTATGTTAATTGCAACTGACATTCACAATACTAAATAACCCAGTCATCTGTTCGTAAGACGCTTGTTATATACGCCTCAAGTCTTAGTAAAAGATACCACTAGCGCCCATTACCGAATGACGCGGACTCCAGTAAACTTGAGTTATAGAAAGGAGGGCGTGCTTGATGCGTTCAATTATGTTGATTATTTTCACCTTTATTACCGGGATCATTATTTTAGCTACACTTGGTCCATTAATCGGTTTTGCCTTAACACTCGCGATACTTTATTACGGCATTCGTGGTTTTTTCTTAGCTGACACAGCGCTAGAAAGAATCGGTTTTGGGATAGTAGCTTTAATCGGATTATCACTCTCACTATCTAACAGTCCAGCAATCATCGGACTCGGCGCTGTCATTCTATTGTATTACACAATGAAAGCTTGGAAAAACCGAAAGTTGAAGCTGACCCTTATGATTGGCAAATGTAAAAAAAAAAATTAACTGAGGAGCGATTACTATGACAAACATCTTTACCCGCTTAAAGGATACGATTACGGCCGATATTCATCACATGCTTGATCAAAAAGAGGAAAAACATCCAATGACACATCTCAATCAATATATTCGTAAATGTGAAGATGAAGTAAAAAAACTAAAAAGCCTTATTGAAAAACAGTACCACATCCAACGGGAATATCAGAAAGAATGGCATAAAGCAAAACAAATGGTCGAAAAACGCACCCAACAAGTCGCTTTAGCCGAAGCACATGACCGTCTTGACTTACAAGAAGAAGCACAGGCTGATGTAGAAACATATCAAGCACGTGCCGAACAACTGAAAAGTATGTATGACCAAGCGACAACACATATCGCTGACATTGAATTAAAATATGAAAAAATGCAGCATCAACTAAAAGATTTATATGTGAAACGGTTAGAACTACGCGGACGTGAGAACTTAGCACGCGTCCACCATGGTCTGAACCATGTCTTAAATCCGGATCAACTCGAAAAAAGCCAAGTGACCTTTAAAGATGTCGAAGCTTATATCGAACGCTTAGAAAATAAGACAAAAACTCAACACCGTCAACAGACATTAGATGCCCGATTTGCTGAATTAGAAGAAAAGGATTCAATTCCTCATTAAGTTCAGTTATTCTTATAAGTAGTAGGGTGCTTACGCACCTTCCTACTTATTGTAGATGAAAAGGGGACTATTATGTTTAAACATGATCACGACCACATTGTGCGTTATCTCATTCTTTTTTTATTTCTATTTTTCTTATTTGAACTGATTTTTATTCAAACAAGCACGTTTATCTGGCTTATTATTGGTGCTGTTATTACCTATATCGCTTGGCAACATTATTACCGACCAGAAGGAAGGGCGGGGTTTTGGGTAGGCATTGTCATCATCAGTATCACACTGCTTAACACGACCTTGTTTAAATTTGGTCTCTTTCTTCTTTTAGTGCTCTGGGGTTACCGGACTTACCAACAAAAACAAGCGCCAACGTATATTCAACCACAATTTCAAGACGACGCTGATGTCAAACATGAACCGGTCTTAATGGTAAATAAGTGGTTTGGTAAACAAACGACACCACCTACAGGCTATCCATTTAAAGATATCAACATTCAATCCGTGATCGGTGAAACGATTATTGACCTTACCGCGACTATTCTACCTAAAGGTGAACCAGTGGTAACGGTCCATCAATGGATTGGTAAATTAGTCATTATCGTGCCTTATGACGTAGAAGTGAGTCTTAATCATTCGATCCTGGCTGGAAAAGTTAACTTATTAGGCTATCAAGATGCGCGGATGACAAATAAAAACCTTCATATTATGACCCCTAACTATCACACCGCTACAAAACGGGTGAAGTTACACACCACACTTTTGTTTGGTGAGATTGAGGTGAGACGCGGATGATTGTTTATTCTTTAAAAGCTGTAGGGAAATCTATCGCGAGCGCACTTTTATTTGCGGCGGTACTACTTGGTCTCTTTCTCATCCATTTCCCCGTGACTGATTGGGACGTTTTCTTCACACGTGCACTTGGACCATTGCCATTCCCTGTACTCGTACTTACTGTCACCGCTGGGTTTGGCACAGTCAGAGGCCTCATTCATACCTTTAGCTATTATTCTGAGTGGCAGAGCTTTACACAAGCATTAAAGGACCTGGAAGCAGGACGAATCCCGAACGTGAAGCAGACAAGTAAAGACTCACAGATAAGAAAACAACTTATCCAATCTTTAACAAAAATTCATAAGCAACTGCAAGAACAAACGAAACGTTCACAAGATCTTATTAGTCAACGCGTGGAAGACCAAGAAGAAGCGATTGAAAAGCGCATTACTGCTGAACGAAACCGTTTAGCCCGTGAACTTCATGATTCTGTGAGTCAAGAATTATTCGCCGCATCGATGCTCGTCTCAGCCATTAATGAAATGCCCGAGACACAACAGACACAGATTCAAACACCAATTGAACAAGTCGAACAGATGATTCAACAAGCGCAACTAGAAATGCGCGCGTTACTGCTTCATTTACGTCCAGTGGCACTAAAAGACAACAGTTTAAAAGATGGTATTGACGCTTTACTCAAAGACCTCGTTGCCAAAGTTCCCATGAAGATTACCTGGCAGATTGAAGCTGTCGATCTACCAAAGGGGATTGAAGATCATCTGTTTCGGATTTTACAAGAATCGGTATCAAATACCTTACGTCACGCGAAAGCTGACACCCTTGATATTTCCTTAATCGAACGAGAAGAAAAGGTAATTCTTACCGTTGTCGATGATGGGATTGGATTTGAAGTGACAGACCAACCGTTCAGTTCATACGGCTTAAGTAATATGAATGAACGCGCAGCAGAAATTGGAGGCACCTTACGCATCGTGAGTATTCCCGGTGAAGGAACCAAACTCGATTGTTTCGTGCCCATTATTAAGGAGCAGGTGAAAAACAATGATTACAGTATTATTAGTCGATGACCATGAAATGGTTCGCCTCGGCGTCAGAACCTATCTTTCTACTCAGCCTGATATCGATGTCATCGGTGAAGCTGATAGTGGTAAAGAGGCCATCACAAAGGCCATAGATTTAAAACCCGATATTATACTTATGGATATTGTCATGGATCAGATGGACGGCATTGAAGCGACACGTCAAATTATTCACGCATGGCCAGAAGCAAAAGTGTTAATGATGACGAGTTTCATTGATGACGATAAAGTTTATCCAGCATTAGAAGCAGGGCGACGAGCTACGTCCTAAAAACAACAAAAGCGAGTGATATGGCCGAAGCGATCCGTCGGACGTATTCTGGGGAATCTATCTTTGAAAGCGAAGTGACGAGTAAGGTCCTTGCCCGTATGCGAGGGGCACAAGATGTCTCGCTCCATGAGACTCTGACGGCGCGTGAAATGGACGTGTTACAACTCATTGCCGCTGGTAAGACGAATCAAGAGATCGCTGATACGCTTTTTATCGCCTTAAAAACGACCAAAGTACACGTCAGTAATATTTTGAGTAAACTGATGGTCAACGACCGGACCCAGGCTGCTATCTACGCCCATGAACATCATCTGACAAAGTCATAGAGGGGGAGATAAAATGGATAAAAGAAGCTATGTAAAAGAACTTACTTATCACCTCCGCTCCTTACCGGTAGCGGAAAAACAACGGATTTTAGCCGATATTGACGACCAATTTAACATTGGGGCAATTGATGGAAAAGACGAACAGACACTCATTTTAGAGCTTGGACCACCGGATGAAGTCGCCAGTCAATATACGACGATAACGGAAAGTCCACCCGTGAACGAGTCTGAACAAGACCCACTTTATTCGTACCAATCAGAACCAAAGACTACTCACCTAGGTCGGTTACTCGTCGTTCTTATCGTTAACATTCTCTTTATCGTCGGACCTGTTTTTGGCTTTTTGGGCGTGCTAATCGGTGGTTGGGCACTAATTGCGACAGGCTTTCTAAGTCCTGTTATTTGGGCCTTCTCATTATTATGGCGCACACCAGCACTTTTACTAACCGAACTATCTTGGTTACTCGTGATCATTGGTACAACGCTCGTTGCCTTAAGTTTATGGTATCTCTTATCAAAAGGCACGGTCATGTTGATTAAAAAATATAGTCAAGTCTTATCAGACTGGGTAAAGGGGTGAGGATGTTGAAAACAACGCTGCGTTTAGGCATACTTTTCATAGTGTTAGGGATCATTGGATTATTTTTCTTTGGCGCACCTTTAACAGACTCAGATCATGACAGAGCGATGATTGAAAGTGAGACGATAAGTGAGAGGGTCTCTGATATATATATTGAAGCCAGTGTCGGCTCCCTTGTGATTGAACCGAGTTCAGATGATGATATTCATATTTTTGTCAGTGAAAGAGATAGATCGGACTTATCTGTCCAGTTAGAATCAGAACAGTTAACCATTTTACTTGAGCAAGATCAGGCGTTTAACTTAAGCCACTTCAATCTCTTCGGTAGTAACAGATCAGAAGTAATCATCGCTCTACCAGATGAGGTATATAACCAACTTGATATGAAGCTTGCGGTTGGTGAAATCGAGATACACGGCGTTCAAGTCGATAGACTTACCGCTAAAAACCATGTCGGAGCAGTCAATGCGTCTGACACCCAAACAGAGACAGCTTTTGTTGAAATAAACATAGGGCAAATCTCTGTCGCTGATGGGACGGGTGAATGGCATGCTGAAACAGATGTCGGTGAAATCGACCTTCAGCTACAAAGCTTTGAAAAAGACATTATCGCTGAAGTTGCGCTCGGTGCGATTAATATAACAACCAAAGCACTACCTGAAGCTTATTCCATCGCACTTGAGGTTGATTTAGGCAATATTCAAACGAAGGGCTTTGACAACGCCGATGTTGACACAACCCAAGCGTGGCAACGTCGTACCGGCACAAATGGTCCGAGGATAGAAGCATCTGTTGACTTAGGTAGCCTCACACTTCAATATGATTAATGTTAAAAAGCGCGCCTTCTGATTAAACAGAAAGCGCGCTTTGTTATATACATATACATCGATAGACGACTAATGTACGCTAGATGAAAAGCATATCAACTAGTTATCCTTTGAATTCAGCCACCAGGCCTTGCGTTGACTTCTTCGCATCGCCAAACAACATGCGGGTATTGTCATTAAAGAAGAGCGGATTATCAATCCCGGCAAAGCCAGGCTTCATGGAACGTTTCATCACAATGACCGTTCGGGCTTTGTCGACATCAATCACTGGCATGCCATAAATCGGTGACGTTTCATCCGTTCGAGCCGCTGGATTGACCACGTCATTGGCCCCAATGACAATCGCAATATCAACATTTTCGATGTTTGGATTAACATCATCCATTTCTTTTAACTGCTCATAGGGCACATTTGCTTCTGCGAGTAACACGTTCATATGTCCTGGCATCCGACCAGCAACCGGGTGGACGGCAAAATTCACTTCCGTTCCGTTTGCTTCTAATTGATCCGCTAGTTCTTGAATGGCGTGTTGTGCTTGGGCTACGGCCATACCATAGCCAGGAACGACTAATACATTACTTGCCGCTTCAAGCATAAGGTAAGCATCTTCAACAGACACCGGCTTCGCTTCACCTTGGAAGCCAGCACCAGCACTCGCTGTACTTGCACCAAAGCCACTGAAGAGCACATTCGTTAATTTACGGTTCATCGATTTACACATAATATTCGTTAGAATGATGCCACTTGAACCAACGAGCGCTCCCGCGACGATTAAGACGTTATTTGAGATGACAAAACCAGCCGCACACGCTGCCATTCCACTAAACGAGTTAAGAAGTGAAATAACAACCGGCATATCGCCACCGCCAATAGGAATAACAAAGGTAATCCCTAAAATACAAGCCACAAGAATCGTCGCAATGACTAAGAGATAACTATCTATGCTCAATGATTCACGTAGAGGACCAAATAAAGCCGCTGAACCGATGAGTAAGGCTACGAGTAGAACATTAACAAACTGTTGACCAGGGTATTGAATCGCTTTACTTGGCAGCTTTTCTGATAACTTACCCCAGGCGACAAGTGACCCGGTAAAGGTTGCTCCACCGATCACAATGGTGAGAATAATAATAAGTAAAGACAAGGCATTCGCATCCATATACGTATAGGTGACCGTATAACGATGATATTCTGACCAACCAACAAGTAAACTGGCCGCCCCACCAAAACCATTAAATAAGGCGACCATCTCTGGCATGGCTGTCATCGCCACAAGCCTTGCAGCCATTGCTCCAACGATCGAACCGGCAATCATACCAATCGCAATCCATTGCCACTCTAAAACACTTTGACTGACGAGTGCTGTTACAATCGCAATGAGCATACCAACAGCTGAGATGAGGTTTCCTTTTCTTGCTTGGTCAGCTTTTCCTAACATCTTTAATCCGAAGACGAAGAAAATGGCTGAGACAATATATAATCCATTAATCACCGTGTCATTCATGAGACTTGGTCCTCCTTCTTACCTGTATTAAACATCGACAACATCCGGTCCGTTACCATATAACCACCGACCACATTGATTGTCGCAAAAAATACCGATAACGTCCCTAAGATAATCGTCATCGCATCACTATCAACAACAAAGGCACCAGAAAGACTAAGAATGGCACCGACAATCGTGATGCCTGAGATCGCATTAGAACCTGACATCAGTGGTGTATGTAGTTGTGCTGGTACTTTAGAAATAAGTTCAAACCCTAAAAAAGAAGCTAATATTAAGACAAACACGAGCATCATACCCATTAGTTACCCTCCATAAATTTCTTTTAGTCGTTCGTTTACTACTTGAGCGTCTCTCACAACGAGACAGCCATTCATAATTTCATCTGACTGATCGAGTGACATGGTGTGCGTTTCTTGGTCATAGAAGTGTGAGATTAAGTGATACAAGTTACTCGCATACATACTAGAAGCATCATACGCGACTTCACCTGGTAAGTTGTCAATCCCAACAATGTTAACGCCGTGAACGTTCACGGTTTCATCGACAACAGTACCTTCCACATTTCCCCCACAACCGGCAGCTAAGTCGATAATAACCGCGCCGTCACGCATGTCTTTTAAAATATCGTCCGTTACAATGACCGGTGCTTTTCTACCGAAGAGTTTAGCGGTGGTAATCACTAAATCCGCATTCACACAGCTTTTAGCCATGGCTTGTTGTTGAATTTTAAGTTGTTCATCAGTTAAGGCGTTAGCATAACCGTCTTTATTTTGACCGGTTTCACCTAAATCGACTTTGACAAACTTCGCGCCAAGTGACGTGACTTGTTCTTCAACGACCGGTCTTGTGTCAAATGCCTCAACACGCGCGCCCAGACGTTTTGCCGTCGCAATGGCTTGAAGACCAGCAACACCTGCGCCAATCACAAACACTTTGGCCGGCGGAATCGTACCAGACGGGGTCATCATCATGGGGAAGATGCGGTCTAACTTATTCGCACCCAAAACAACCGCGACGTATCCCGCAAGGGATGCTTGTGAACTAATCGCATCCATCTTCTGTGCGAGTGTTGTTCGTGGTAACATCTCCATACTGATCGCATTCACGCCACTCGCTTGTAATGTTTTAATACGTTCTGTGTCGTTATACGGATCTAAAAAGCTAATACATAACGATCCTTTTTTCATTTGTTTAATATCTTCGATTAATGGGGCATTAACTGATACGTTGATATCAGCAGATGCTAACAAGTCCTGTCTACTTTCTACGACTTCAGCACCTGCTTCTTCGTAAGCTTGGTCAGTGATCATAGGTGATAGCTGACTTTCTACTGCCACCTCAATCCCTTCAAGCTGACACAATTTCTTTACCGCATCAGGTACTAAGGCCACGCGTGGTTCATGACTTTCTTTTAACGCAACAATTTTCATGGGCTCTGTTCCTTTCTAGTGATTGTTCTGTTGACTCTTCCTCTACTTTTTATACCTTTAAGTAAAAAACATGCAGAATTTTCAGTCAATTAAATGTAATTTAACACTGCCATGAAGGGATGTCAATGTACTATCGACAATAAAATGTGAACAAATGAGCAAATTTTACGAAAGTAATCTTTTCAGAAAAATACACCGCTCCTAAATTGGAGAAGGTGCTTCATTTCGTGTTATATTTTGATTTTTTTACAAGCTTCATATTTTTTGAACAGCTTGTTGCTTCTAATATTAGAAGCAACCTATCTTTTATTTTTCTAAAAGGCTGATTGAGATTAAGACTATATATCTCGATTGTTGTTTGTTCATCCCACCTATAACTTTCATCGATTTTTCCATATAAATACTCTGGATAAATTAAGATTCCTCTTAAACTTTCACTCTCTGGTTGATGCATAAGATAAGTAAAAATTTGATAAAGGTTATGGCTATGGAAACTCTGTTTTTCAAAATTATGTTGAAACATATCTCGGTAAAATTTTGCATCCATCACGATACATTTTTTATCTCTCTTATTCATAAATGATATATCTGTTTTCATCTTTGGTAGGAGCGCCTGATTCCCTTTTAGTTTCCATTGTAAATTCTCTGCTTTCACAACATACTCACTCTGTTCCTTTTGATAAAAAGAAAGCAGGAACTTTTCAAATAACTTTTCCAATGCCTTATCAGATAATTCAACTGAAAATAGACGCCAATCCCCTTCTTGGTGAGAGAGTAGCCGTATAGCATATAGTAAATGCGCTAACTGAACCGCCTGCTTATAATGCGCTGTTTCTCTTGTCCAATGAATCTGTGAAAATAGTTTGTCGGTTAATGGAATAACGTCAACATAGGGTAACTTTTCTCTCACCATAAAACTCTTTCTTCTTATTCTTTCTGTCACCTGTTGATTTTTGTATACGGATTGTAACGTTGCCACAACGATTTGATTCAACGATACATTGCTAGAATAATCATCGGTTTGACAGACAACTATCAGACGTTTTCTAGCAAGGTAGGGTAAAGATTCATGCATAATCATTTTACCTGTCATGATATTTGTTTGTTCAATTTGTACGATGTAGTCTTTTATTACACCACGTTTAATTAATTGCTCGCACTCATAGATAAATCGACTGGCTAAGAAATCATACGTGATTAAATCCTCATTGACTTCACTGAGTTGATCGATAAATTCAGGGAAATCAGTGACATAACTCAGCATACAAAAAATATTTCTGATAGGAACTTTATAAGTTGCTGACATATTAAAATCCTGCCATTAATGAAAGAGCAACTTCGGGACGGTCAAAGTAATACTCTTCAAGTAATGGTTGAATTTCATAAGTCATAACCTGTTGGAACCACTGATTTTCTTCCATACCTTCTGGTTTGGTTGTAAAGAACGAATGACCAATAGCATAACCTCTACCTAGTTGAAAATCATTTTGTATCTCTTCATTGATCAGATTTATGATAGATAGAATCTTTTCGATTAAGGGAGCGGTCACGCCTTGAACTTTTAAGTGTTTTTTCCATTTCTCATTGTAACTCGGTGTTAGCGTGTAAAAAGAAAAGCGCCGCCGTAAAGCAACCTCTAATTGGGCGAGTGAACGATCAGCTGTATTCATTGTCCCAATTAGATACACATTTTTAGGTACCGTAAAAGTCTCCTTAGAATAGCCCATCGTAACATTATCGCCGCGCTTGTCACCTTCAATCAACATAAATAACTCACCAAAAATCTTCGAGAGATTCCCTCGATTGATTTCATCAATAATAAAATAGTAATCATGTTCCTGGTCTTGCATCGCTTTGATGCAAAATTCATAAAACACACCAAACTCAAGCGTAAATCCTTCACCTTCCATTGGTCTGAAACCCATCACGAAATCTTCATAGGCATAGTTCTGATGAAATTGGATGATTTCTACACGGCTCGGATTTTGTTCACCAATTAAACTATAGGCAAGTCTTTTTGCAATAAAAGTTTTGCCCACACCAGGAGGGCCTTGCAATATCAGGTTCTTTTTATGATGCAAGAGCCTACTAAAGTATCATATTGACTTTCATCAATAAAGATATCTGTTAAAAAATCTTCCTTTGCATACGGAGGCACACTTTTATTAGCCGCTAGTAACAGATAGTCACCGATTGCTTCATTCAGCGCTTCTTTCAGAACCCACTTTTAGTGATTATTATTTTCTTTATATCCATTGAAAAACACACGCCAATAAGCTACTTTTCCATCAGTTCCAATGAATGGATCTATTGATGTAACTTGATAGATTCTTTTTGCAAGCGCAATAACTAAAGCGGTGTAATGTGTATAATGTCGTCCTAAAACTTTAGATAACTCTGTTGCGGTTGCAGACCCGCCGAACTCATACATTTGTTTTAACATTAGAAGATCTTTTTCTTTAACAATTGACCAATCTTTTAATAATTCAAGCCACTCCTCTTTAGTAAATACATCCTCATTTGCATAGTGATCTGGTATCAATTGTTCACTTATAGTTTTTTTATCCATCAGCGTGACTCCTCTCTAACGAATTTAAACAGTGTCATGTCTAAGACGTTATATATATTCAATAGATACCCTTTTCTTGTCCAAGTATAAACTAGCACAATCATTTAATGCATCATTAATACCCTAACATTATAAAAGAGGGTATTAAACACATAGAAAATTCTCTTATTACTTCTTACTGGTCTCCTAAATGCCTGGTTATAAAAATCATTTATTATTCTAAAATCCCATTAACTGTCGAAAAATTCTTTCGAGTATGAATAATCTGCGATAAGATTAGATTTGCTTCATGATTAGGCAAAAAAGAGTGAGGAGAATTTACATACAAAAATTGGTTTACTTCCACGCCTCATTCTTAATATGACAAAATCTTCTGTATAATGAGCTTGCGTACCTAACGGTACGACATTATTACAGTTGGTTTTTTTGATGGTGACAGAAGCAGATGGTAGCTTTCGTCGCTTAATCAAAAAGTATAAAGGGATTGATTTATTGATTATTGATGAATTGCCCTTAGCCTGAAAGATAGTATGACAAGTTAGGCGAAGCGCTCGTTGCGGATGCCATACTTGATCGAATTGTCTATAATTCATATAACATCATTATTGATGGCGAAATCTCTATACGTGAACGATACGGATTGAAAAGAAGTTACTAAAATGTTAAAACACGACACTGGCCACCGACCGGCTCTTTTGTCCGCAATATTCAAGATAACAATCGTCAACTTCTTCGTGCCATTTTTAATAATGGTATAGTCTTTATTTTCAACGTGACAGCAATCACAGTGCGTCGGGGTATACGTTAGTGCGCCTTCCATAAATGTGCAGGTATGGCCATTCTTTGTGCCCGCGCGGTCACAATCCTCTTCAAAAATAATCTTTTCATCTTGAATATCAAAGGTGATTCTAATAGTGTGAGATATAGAGACGTGAGTCCCCTCCTAAGGATTAGTTTTAGTCGACTTCAATTCTACAGGGAAGCCCACTTATTTTCTACATTTAACCAGAAGAAAGGTGCTAGTGAGTTATTTTAGTGAGCAATCTCTGCCACACTAAAAACCCCTTCACCAACACCAAATATTATACAAGCATAAGAATCCCCTAAAAATATGACTGACTTACAACCAAATTTCAGGGATATAGATGCACTTTATTTCTTTTTAGTTATGAACTATTCTTGATGATTTACATATTTTTTTCTGTAAATAAGAGCCAAAACAAAGCCACTCACCATAAGCATCATACCTATTAACATATTCGTAAACATTATTGATGCGGTATTTGGCAATTCTGATTCATTAATCGTCTTATCTGTGTCAGAGTCATTCATATAATCTTCATCATCAGTTGTATCAGTATTTGTCTGGTCGTCACTACTATTTGTATTGCTCAGTTCTTGATCATCATCGTTGAATTGATTATCCTCATTTTTATCCTCATCTATAGGTATTTCTCCTTCTAAATCATTAGAATTACCATTATCTTGGTCTGGTTTATCCTCCGGATCAGGATTAGTTTCTGATTGCATTTCAACTTCGAACAATGTGAATGTACTAAATTTGTCGATAGTAAACTGGAAACCTATAGGATTACCTTGGTCATAAATAATTTGACCTGCTTGAATGTTTATTGTTCCATCACTATGCTCAATATAAACACGAAGATTGTTTAAGTTAGTTAGTGACGCATAAAATTCATCCAATGGCAATGTCACGGTTGTTTGATAACCTGAGTAATTTGTTTCAATCTCTTTAGGTGTTCCAACGATTTTAGCTTGAGCATCTGGAGAAAATGATTGGATAAACTCTTGGTACAGGATATCTGCTTCCATTCTAGTTTGAATAGCTTTTTTAGATTCAACATCGCGAACAGGAACAATACGGAAGAATAAATCAAGCACACTTTCGTTTAATCGTATTAATTCTTCCTCATTTATTTGAATAATTGCTTGATCTGTTTTAACTTCTAAATTGCCCGTCATTTTTTTAAGGGCGCTATTTGTGATTTCAATAGCTAACTCATCTGCCAAGTTAGTCAAATCATCTGATAAATAGACAGAAAAAAGATTAGGGGTATCCAGTCCAACTAAATCATCATTAATTATGATCTTATCAATTTTGTTAATGAGTTCATCTTTATTATTATATACTAATACGTTGGATTAAATCATGTGCCTGTTGGCTTGTATTCATTTGTACATCCGCTGGACGTCTCTCGACCTCATAGACTTTATTATCTATTTGATCGCTTTTCACAATGAGTAAGAATGTCTTCTGGATTGACTGTCCTGCTTTTAAAATTGTTGCTGTTAATATGACGGACTCATCATCTTCTTGTCGATTGGTAGAAGCTATACTGCCGTCAATTGAAATAACATTTGTTTTACTTGAAACCCAATTAATGGTTGTGTTGTTGATTCCCTCTGTTAGCATTAAGAATTCTAATGTGACACTTTCCCATGTATCATCCTCACTAAAAGTAAAGGCTTTTGAAATCGTTAAATCATTTGCAGCCTCTTGAAGCTGCTTTTTAATCTCTTCATCTGATAAATCCTCATACACCGCTTGAATTTGCACATCGTTTGCCGGCATGACAAACGTTGTTTGACTCTTTAAAGGATCAGTCACATTCACTTTACTTGTGAATGTATTCCACCTCACGAATTTTTGTACGGCATTAGGAGTGTTTGCTTCAATCATCACTGTTTCTCCGGCTCGGTATTCGCCGCTTCCCGTTCCACTTGTGATTGTCACTTCATACGTCGGAATCGCTTCGTATATTGCCGTTATCTCTACTGTTTCTCCCGGCATGACAAAGCTTGTTTCTACTTCTGTTGCGTCAGCTAGAGTGACATCTCCACTCGTTACTTCCCAACCTTTGAACTGTTTGCCCTCGGGAGCTGTGGCTGCTTCAATCGTCACTGTTTCTCCGGCTTGATATTCGCCGCTTCCCGTTCCACTTGTGATTGTCACTTCATACGTCGGAATCGCTTCGTATATTGCCGTTATCTCTACTGTTTCTCCCGGCATGACAAAGTTTGTTTCTACTTCTGTTGCGTCAGCCAGAGTGACATTTCCACTCGTTACTTCCCAACCTTTGAACTGTTTGCCCTCGGGAGCTGTGGCTGCTTCAATCGTCACTATTTCTCCAGCTTGATATTCGCCACTTCCTATTCCATTGTTCACTTTCGCGTAATGGCTGCTATTATCTGCAATCAAGACTTCGATATATGCTCTGTCACTTTCCACACCATTTTCTCTAACTGCATAATAATAGCGCTTCTCATGCGTATTCATCTCTGCAGGAACCGTAAATGATGTACCAGTATCTATCGGCATCATAGCCGTTTCATTCTCATAAAAATAATACACACTTCCAAGTGCTGGTGTTACGATATATTCTTGATCGATATCTTTTGTAATAGAAATCGGACTTGGAGCGGCAGGTTTTGATATAGTTAATTCTGCTGTATCATCTGCGAAAGTTGTGATAACTGTACCTTCATTATGACCAACTAGCAAATCACCAAATTCAACAAAGTAGCCTGTAGCATCCCAAGTTGCACTACCTGTCGGATTATTTGGCCGGTCATTCCACCAAAAGTCTGTTTCTTGTCGACTGACACGTTTTAAACTAGGATCACTAAGTGTGGAAAGAACGACTTCTTTTTTATTTGCAGGAATACTTGTTCCCGAAACACTTTCTTCACTTGGTCCAATTTGCGTATTCGGTTCGCGATCATCATCAGATGATACAACGGACCTTTCACCCCAATTAAAGTAAGATAGTCGTGACTGTTGATCTAATTCATCAATCGTAAAGACAATATTATTACTTGTATCCCTTGTACCTGTACTCGTATAAAACTTCGTCCCAATTTCTGGCCCGTTCATCCAGTACCAGCCATCCGTTGTTTGGTTTGTATCAAAACCATCATAATATAAAAGCTTGCCATCTGTTCCGCCTGACGCATTCACCTTCTCAGACGTTGGTTTTAGTATCGCACCACCTAGCCAACCAACTTGTCCACCAGATAAAGAATTAACAAAGACATCTTCATCTTTACTCATAATGGTAGCCAAGTAACCTGTACGCCCCATATATTCCATATTTTTTGCTTGTTGATAAGCTTCTGTCCATGATACCTTTTCCGTCACGTACTGATAATAATGTTCTGTATCAATACTATAATACGTATCATATTGAATATCTTCTGACGTCACAACAACTTGAACCGATTGTTCACTACTGCCTAACTCGTAACTGACATTTCTTAAATAGTCCTGTACGTCACTTGTCGTCACACTATCAGATAGATTAATTCGTTTTGTGTAGTCATTGCTTGCGGAACTAGTTGATACAGTAAAACCTGAAGATGAGGATGGTAAGATAATTTTATCACCTAAAGTAACCGATTGATTAAAACTGATTAAGATTGATTTAATACCCGATCCTGTAACAGCTAAATCTTCAAATGAAAATTGACGATCTTGATTTGTTTTTTCATTTAACTTGATTGATAATTGCTCTGGTATAACATCTACAGTAATCTGGGCACGTTCACTTTGCACACCATTTTCAATCAACGTATAGTTATAGACTTTACCATCTTCATTCATACTCGCATCAATAATAAAGTCTGTTCCCGAACTAATTGGCTTAACATCTGTTGAATTTTCGTAAAAGACATAGTTCTTCCCTGCCTCAGGTGTAACCGTAATAGGTTGACCTTCCGCTTTTTCTACATTTATATTTGCAGGTGCATCTGGTTTAGGAGCTTGTGTATATTGTCCATTTTCTGTAATACCTGTTGACGTGTATACACTATCAAAGAATACACTTAATAACTCATGTTTAGAGTAAGAGCCGCCTGTTGCTGATGAAAAACCAACAAACACGTCTTGTGTATCACCAAAGATTTCTTGCAGACTAATATTATAATCAAGATCCGCTACTGATGGCTTAGGTGTCTTTCCTTCATTATCTTTTGCAAAATAAACTTTCATATTATCACCAGAATAATCTACCCACACCGAATAAAAGTTAGTATCTTGATCAATAGTAGGAAGATTTTTAGCGGCTAAATGCGTTTGATAGTCCCCATTTTTCATAATCGCAATCTGACTACCGTTGCATCCGCCGTATTTTTATACGTATCAATTTCTACTACCACACTTGGCGTAATCCCGCTATAGCCAATCCCTTCTCCTTCAGCCCCGGCCGTATTACTATTACTCTGTATCACAAAAGCAATGCCATCGGCGCCGGCATAATCAGAATCAGAGATATTTACTGTATACTTTGCGTTAAAAGATAGATCGTTACTTAAACGAATACTATCCTTAAAATAAGCAAATCCTTTTTTACCCCCTTCAGCAGGTGTTAATTGAATGCGATTCGATGCTAAAGTAGCATCATACCCAATATTCCAATACTGTGCATCAAATGTGTTAGTTACTCCTATTGTATTATCGCCTTGAGCGATTGTAATGGGCTCTGTCGATGCTGCTTCCACTTGATTAGCTGGCATTGGTACGATCGATAATAAGAGCGCTACTACCATCCATAAGCTAATCCATTTTTCCCATTGTTGTCTTTGTTTCTTCTTCATAAAATCCCTCCGTTTTGTTATAAAATACACCTATGTTACTATTTTTTCGGAAATATTCACCCACTATTATAGCTCTTAACACTTAACATAGACTTAACATAACGAAAGGTATAGGAAGTATCGATCTTATAAAAAAAAGCATGCTCGATAATTAATCGGCATACTTATCTTTCATATTTGTTAAAATTCGTTGATACATATCATTTAACTCTTTGATTTGTTCATGTTCTTGATCCTGGGTATAAACCGTTACTAAGTATTTAGTAAATCGTTTTAATTCTTGACCCTGTTTATTTTTCTCATACAATCGAAGTAGGCGCTCTTTTGCGACATCGTTGTAAGGATCTTCAAAAATTACTTTTTCAAAGTAATTTATTGCTTCTTCTTCTTTTTTGTTTTCAATCAAAACTCGCAATATCGATGAGCCTCTTAAGATAGCTGTTTTTTAAATAGACTTGTTCATTCTGAGCCCAACTATACTCCAAGTTCTGCATATAATCACCCTTAACTAAAGATAGCGCGTCAATAGCATGATCTAGATTATCAGAGTGAATCGTTGGGTAGTGATTAATGTGATCAAGCCATCGATCAACATCTACAGTGGCTGTTTTTCCCAACAGCATTTGATAAGCCTCATCTTGAAATTCTATCGACAAATCGAGATTGAACGTGTTAATAATTTGTCGCAGACGATAGATGGTCATATGGAGTTGTGTTGAAGCTTTTTTATCTGATAAATCCGACCAAATATAATCAATGATATCAAATTTAGACATCGCTCTATGACGGGAGTGGAGTAATAATAAAAATAACTCTTTCACTCTGCCTTTTCGCCATTTAAAATCAATCGGCTGACCGCTCGATTCAATCGATACTTTTCCCAACAAATGTATAGATTGTGTTGAAGATAGGGTTATTTGTTCATTAACTTTTTCTTGCAAACGCCTCTCTATTCGTAATAACGTCTGATCCATTCTTTGTAAACGTACAGGTTTCAACAAATAATCTAGCGCATGCAATTCAAACGCTTCTACTGCATACTCTTGAAAAGCGGTCACAAATACTATTTCAAGATTCGGCTGAATATCCTTCATTTTATTCGCAACAACTAAACCATCCATCTCAGGCATTTCAATATCAATAAAGATTACGTCTACTATGTTGTCCTCCATCCACTTCAACGCATCAGTCGGTGATAAAAATGAGGTCATAGAAACAGACTTAATTACTTCACTTTTATTTAATAAATATTTCATATGTTCTATAGCCATACGTTCGTCATCTAATAGTAATAACTTCATTGTATCACCCTTTCTGGTTCGGTATATGAATGATAATAGTCGTTCCTTTACCTACTTCACTCTGAATCTCCATACCATATCCAAATAGTTGTTGCATACGCATTTGAACATTCATTAGCCCAATTCCATTACTGGCTGTTTGATTACTGGATAAAATGAGCGCTACTGTTTCTTTTGACATGCCTACACCATTATCTTTCACTTTAAGTATATGTCCCTCACCTGTGCAGTTAATTGATAATGAGACCACACCCCCTGCTTTTTTCTTATTAACACCGTGACGTATCGCATTTTCTACAAGGGGTTGTATTAATAATGGTGGAACCATAAAGTCAACTTGCTCAGGTATGTTAATAAACATAGACAGACGCTCTTCAAACCTCGCTTTTTCGATTATAACGTAAGACTCTATTAATTCTATTTCTTCATGGATACTAATCCACTTTTCTTTGTTATAGAAATCAAATTTAGCGCGTAAATAATCACTTAATGATAACACCAATTCATAAGCTTTGTCTTGGTTCGTAAGAATAATTGATGAGATAACATTTAACGCATTAAAAAGGAAGTGCGGTTTAATTTGTGCTTGTAAAAAAGCTATTTCATTCTCTTTGACTAAATTAGTTTTCTCGGTCACAACTTCTAATGTTTCAAGCAATTCATTCGAAAGTTCTTCGCTTTTTTTATAATACAAGGTATAGCGATAAATGAGTAAAGCTGCAAGTGAGATACTGAAAACCGCCATATTAAAAAACGCAATAGACATATTAGAAGTAATCCCCGTGCTATATAAAAGAACATCCACCCAAAACAGAAAAACACTAAAGATTGCAACACTTAATAAGCTGTGTTCAGTTAAATCATTATTCTTATCTCTACTTTTAAAGAGCAGTACTACAAGTCTTAACCAAATCAATAAAAAGAGGGCTACGGCAAAACACATATAAAAAGTTAACGTGCTCAAATATATCTCAAGTGGAAATATTAATACAAACAGAATGAAAATACTAAACATCGAAGTAAGGAACCATGTTAGGCGCTTACTTAAAAACTTATCATTGATACGATAGACAGTATGTAATACAAAAATCACAGTCAGCGCATTCAGTAAATGTCCGATTCTAAAAGTAGCGGTTAGTGTAAGATCAGGAAAGATAATCGTTAAGATGCGCTCGCTGTACATACTCGCCATAACTCCGAAACATAAACAGCTCAAAGCCAACATTAACGTAGCTGGTTCCATCATGCGATAATACTTACTTGTAAAAAATAATATAGTATAAAAAATGCCAACGATAAACACAACTAAGATTATCGCAAATTCAAACGTTATCGATTGATATTGGTGAGTTAACAGCGGTTGCTGTAAACCAAATAACAGTGGCTTTGATATGCCGCCTACAATATATTCATGGTTTGACACATGAATAATAATCTCAACTGTATCGCTCGTCAGCTCAAAGTACATCATTTCAGGATTATTGCCGGGAACACTCTCAGATAGCGTAGTCGAAACTCGACCATCTTCTAAATATTTCTTCCCATTAATAAAAATTGCACTCGCATTCCGGATATTTGATTTTTTGAGTCCAAAAAACATGTCATTTGGTATATCTTCAATCACCATACGATATGTTGCAAATCCTTTATTTTGATAATGATTCCCTTCAATATCTGTATACCAACTCCCAGGTACATTCATAAAAACTGGTGTTTTATCACTTGGAAAGTCTTTTGGAAATAATATCTCTTCCCAGAAAAACTCCCATTCACCGTTCAATTCAATCATCCCACTATTTCGAAAATCTGTCCCCTCTAGTGACAATTGACCTTCATTCACTATATTCGGTTGATGTAATACGCTATAGTAGATAAATCCTAATGAAATTAAGATAACAATAAACACACAGACATAAATATATTTTTTTTCGCTCCAATATGCAACGACTCTTTTCTAATAGTTTTAACAAGCCAAAAATCAAATAAGCACCATTCTATACCTTTGTGAATTTTCATTGAAGAGAACTCTTCAAGACTCTACTGAAGACCTGATAGGCGGCCCAATAGCTATTCTATTAAATATTGTCTTTTTCTGTGTTCCATCAATAGATAAAATTTGAATGCCCTTCACGTTTTTTTCTAGTATATCAATATCTTAATATGTTGGATGACTTTATCATAACATAAAGTGATAATTCAAAATAAGCACTAGAAACTAATTGTACATAGACATCATTAGCCAGCAATCGTTGACTCAAGGCACGGGTTATTGACATATATTTATTGCGCGAAATTATATATTCCTGTATCAGCATTTGAATTTTTATCTAAATAAGTCTACCTGCTTCATTGAAAAATCAGCAGGCAGGCTTTACTTTATCACTATTCATTTAAATAAATGCAGACAGTTGCTGCGGATGTTTATCGAGCACGATCTGATCGGTACTGATACCTTCTTCAAGCAAAATATCAATGTTTTGTTTAAGAAAGTCATCGCTACCGACAATATAAAAGAGACCCTCTTTATTTTCTGTAAGATTATTCACTTCTTCGTAGTATCTTGACGACGACCAACAAACTGCGCCTTAAATTGTTTATCCACTGCCGTTTTAAACACATCCGTAAATAAATATTGTTTTGATGACTCAATATTAAGCGAGTGAAGATGAGTAATATTATCAGTACACTTCAGATAGTCAAGTACAAGCGGTCTGAAAGTAGCAAGACCTACACCAGATGACAGTAAATAAATCGGTTTATTTTCTCTTTTAAGCGTAACGTTAGAACCTGTCTTAAATAAGGCCACCTCATCTCCAACTTTCAGATGTCCTAAAATCGATTTATATTCAGAGCATTGTTCTTTGATACGTGTTGTAATACCGATAGAACCTTCATATGGTAACGTCGAAATAGACATATGACGAACAAGACTTCGATTAGGCTTATCTCCTGCGTTAAAGCCCTTCATAGCTAAATGTGTATGAGCGCCTTCTTCCCATTCAAAGTCTTTCGGGCAATCTAGTAAATACGTATTTACTTCAGATGCCTCTTCTTTAATTTTATTTATCTTAGTCCAATAGATTTGCATGCCTCATTCTCCTTCATCTGTTTACGTGTTGTTACTATTTAACATACTACAAATGAGAATTATTCTCAATAGAAAATCTCTCGTTTTTAAATGTTTATCTTTAAATCGTATCGAAACATGATAAAGAAGCTCTATTAGCTCAATAACTTCATAGGAACTATTTAAAAAGACTAGAAGGTCCTTTGATATCACAAAGAACCTTCTAATCTTTTATTTAATGCTTGTTAGTCAGGCATCCTATTTAACGATAATCAGTAATTAGTAAAATTAATTACCTGAAATCATCAAACCAAATTGAGCCAGTAATGCACTCGCTAAGTACGTTCCCATAAAGACAAAGACCGCGACAATCGCAACCTTCCATGACGTTTTTCTTAAGTCAACTAACCGGTCCGCAACAGAAATACCCGCAAAAGTAAGAATCGGTGTCGTAATAGATAAAAAGTCAACCGCTTGAATGGCTGTGACAAAAAAGTCAAAGATTAAGCACATCACAAGTGACGTAATCGACACCCAGCCTAAGATAGGAAAACTACGCAACACAGGGATATCCGCTTTTTTAATCACATCAGTAATCATAATACCAATCATCGAAAATAGCCATAACGTTAATAGACCCATGATCGCCATGCCGTCAATTGGTGCGCCTCCACCATACTTAAGTAGCTTAATCCCTTGCGTTAAAAGAATGAGCGAAATACTTAAAAGTAGAATAAGACCATATTTAACATATTGATTCAGTCCTGTTGTTTTTGTCATGCTTCATCACCTCGCACTAATAATTTATACATGAACTTCTGTAATGGTACAGCTAAAAAGATCATCGTAAAGGTACCTAAGAAACTCGTTAAAAGCTGACTAGCCGCAGCATAAGATAGAATCGTTTCTTCCATCTCAGGTAAACGAGCAACTAGTGTTGAAGATGCCCCTGTCATCATACTACTTGAACCAACACCTGATGCCATTGCTAGCGCTTCTGGACGAAAGCCTAAATCGAGTAAGATGGGTGCAAACACGCTAAAGAAGAGGGCACCAAACAGTGTACCAATAATATAGAGTGACAGCACGCCTCGCCCTTCTTTTGATTCAAGGGTGTATTTTTCAGAAATATAGGCAAGTTCACCTTCACGACCAATACCGAGTGTCGCCCCGATCGCTTCTCGGCGTAAACCAAGCAAAACAGCAATCGGTAGTCCAATAAGGACCGTTCCTAAGTTACCTAAATCTTGAATAATAAACACCCAACCGACTTGAAGAATGTCTTTTATTCGCGGGGCAACGTCAGCACCGTATCTTGCCATAAGTGGCAGCATAATGAAGATCAAATATTGACTCGCAAACCCAATGTTTGCTTTACTGTATACTTTCTTCATGATACCCTTTCTAAAAACACTCATCCCTAATACCATTGTTAATAAAATTGCAAAGACAAGTGGCAACAACGTAATGGTAATGGAGCCAATGGTGATACTTTGAAAACCAATCCACTCCGCTGCAAAAATAATGACTACCGCAAAGATAATTAAAAAGCCAAAATCACGCTTCATACTCATTCTCCCCCTTAAATCTCTCTCATATTTTTTCTATTTTGCGAGTGTGTCTAACACCTTTAAATAGTCTTGATAACTTTTTTTATACAATTTATCTTGATCTATTTGACCGACCATTTCTTTAAGAACACTTTGTAGAAATGAAGGAAAAACAGTATAAATAAATTCTGGGTCAACATCAATAAAATCATCACCGTGAATCGTACCCGTGAACCCACTGTAACCTATTTGAATACATGGCATCATATAAGATAAATCCCCGATATCACCCGCTGCGCTAATGGCTTGGTTATTAAGCATCGACTTGATGCGCTCATCTTTGTTGAATGCTGAGGCGACAAAAGTTGAGAGGTAGCGACTTTGTTGGAACGGTAAATAACCCATTTGTGTTTCAACATCGACTTCTCCCATTAAAGCTTGTGCTGAACCGGTAGCCGCTTGGTCTAAGCGAATGGCGACCTCCTGCATGTAGTCAACAGATTGCGTACGTAAATCTGTTCCAACGGTAATATGATTAGGAATGACATTGGTCGACATATCTGACTGCATCACAATCGGATTTATTCGCACCATTTGTTTCTCATCTAACTGTTGTCTTGATAAGCCAATGGCTGTATTAAAGAGTGTTGACATGCTGTAAGCATTAACAGAAGAAAACGGATCAAAGCCAGCGTGTGAGGCTTTACCTTTAAAATGATATTTCTTATAAAGGAACCCAGCTAAATCACAGTTAATTTCAATCGTACGTTCATCGAACTCTCCACCAATCGCATGAACACAGATACCAAGATCAATATCATCAAACACACCTAACTTCATCGCTTCTGGTTTACCACCATAATGTGTGATGATCCCTTCTTTTACTAATTGTTCCCGGTAAGGTAAATCAAGATATTCTTCCGCTGGAACAAAAATAAAGGACAGTTGAAAATCAAACGCTTCGTAAGCTTTCGTTGCATATAGCTGTTCGTATAAGGCTAGCGCAATCGCCACTTGTGTATAATGCCCACAATTATGTGCCGCCCCGTTCGTAGGATCTGCTTTAAAATGTGACGGAGCATATACCGCGTCTAATTCAGCAATAAAAGCGATATGTACTGGCTTCTTCTCACCTAGCGTTGTTTTAAAGCCTGTTGTACTGAATTCTTCGATCTGAATTTCCGGATGAACATTTTTTAAATACTCAACAATCGTCTGTTTTGTCTTTGTTTCTTTATAACCCAATTCTGGATTTGCATAAATCTGGTCTGCGAGTGTTTTTATTTTCTCGTACTGTTCATTAATAGTCATATGTCCTCCTTCTTGTCATATCCGAATGTTAAAACTAATAGTACTAGTTATACCATCGTTCGTTATTTGACGTCAATACATTTAAGAAAACTTTTTCGTTTATTCAGTTGAATAATTTTACACACATGTGTACCCACTTCATAAAAACCTTATAAACACAGCATTTTAAGCATATATATATTCATTACCCTATCCACCCACTCTATTTTACCAATGATTACAAAAAAATAATGAATTTTCAGTAAAAACACAATAAACGAACATTATTATTAATATGAGTTTATTTATTCGTTTATATAACTTTAATTGTCAATTTTATTTTGTCAAATAATGTGTTGTTTTTATATATTCACTTCTAATATTCTTTTTTAATACCTATATCTTAAAAGAGCATGGATTTGTCTTTCGATCCATGCTCTTGTTAGTGCCCTATTTTTTGTTCGTTCTTCACTTCTATAATGAAATACTATTCCATGAGGGACCGTTTCAAGTTCGCGATTCCAATCATCTACAGCATAAGTTTTCTTAACTAGCTGTTTAGATCATTAACCTCTTACAACAAGAGGCGAAAGTGGTATTACTTCCACACATACACATGTCGCTGTCTTTTGGTAAAGGATAACCCGCCTTAATAAGCGTCTTCAATTTATCTTGTTTAATTTTATCAGCTAATAGCTTCATTCGGTTGTGCGCATAACGATAAATTCGTTTATAACTATGACAGAAATACGTTTTACTTTGTTCGTTTTCACTAGCGCTATTACGTCTATTTCTCGGACAACCACCCTGACATAGCTTTAGAAACTCACAAGATTTGCATGTCTCGGGTAAATCTTTCTTTTGATTAACAAATGCGTCTAATTTGGGGTTCATCGCAATATCTTCGAAGGAATCGACAGTGATATTTCCAAGTCGATAAGCTTCATCCATATAAAAATCACAAGGATAAGCATCACCATTTTGTTCGAAAACAAGGGCTTTAGGACACGTTTCTTGATGAATACAATGTTCAGCCGTTTGATTTAAATATCCCGTCAACATATTATCAAAGAAGCGAACAGACGTGACTGGTTGCCCATCATGATACCAATGATCAAAAGCTTCACAGAGAAAGCTCCCATATTCTTCTGGTGTAATCGCAAATACACCCGGTTGCTCTACTTGTTGTGCTTTAAAATCCATACAAGGAATAAATTGAACATACGGAAAGTTTTCTTGCTGGTAGAAGTTCATTAAATCTTTAGCACGATGCACATTCGTTTCGTGTATGACCGTCAAAATATTAAATTCAACACGATGGTTACGAAGGTGTTCAATACCTCGCATGACTAAATCAAAGCTCGGTTTTCCTGTACGTGTGACGCGTCTTTGATCGTTTATTTCTTTCGGACCATCTAAGCTTACCCCGACAAAAAAACCATGTTGACTAAAGAATTGCGCCCAATATTTATTAATTAATGTGCCGTTCGTTTGAATAGAATTACTGGCGCGTTTAAATTTTGTACTGTACTTCTTTTGATAATAAACCACTTTTTCAAAGAAATCTAACCCGGCAAGTAATGGTTCTCCTCCTTGCCAAATAAAAGATACAAGTCCTTGAGACATCTCCATATATTCTTTAATGAATTTTTCGAGTGTTTGCTCCTCAATTTGATTGAATTTTCCAGGACGGCCATTACATGTACTATAGTAGCAATAATCACAGGCTAAGTTACAAGCTTCTGATACCGTTTTCCACATCACACTAGAAATTTTAGGTTTGATTTTAACCGCTGGTTGATTAGACATGTCTGTCACCTCCTTAAATATTGTAACTAAGCATTCATGGCACATCGAAAGCCCATATTACCAGATGAACTATCTGGCGTGTTAGAGCTTCGTGCTGCAACCCGATAACGATTGCAGTATGATTCATGACATAAATACGATCCACCTCTTATGGCTCTTGGTTGATGATCTTGTGTGATGGATGTAGCTATTGAATGATCAAAAAAGTTATCACACCACTCCCACGTGTTTCCTACCATACTAAACATACCGAAATCATTTGAAGGGAAAGCATCAACAGGACACGTACTGTTATATCCGTCATCTTGAGTGTTTTCAATCGGAAAATCTCCTTGCCAAATGTTACATAGATGTTTACCGTTTGGTGTTAATTCATCTCCCCAAGGGTAACGTTTTTGGACAAGCCCCCCTCTTGCGGCATATTCCCATTCCGCTTCAGTTAATAGTCTTTTCCCTGACCATGTACAATAGGCGGTAGCGTCATTCCATGAAATATGAACAGCGGGGTGATTTAAACGATCTTGGATGGAAGAATCCGGTCCTTCAGGATGCGCCCAATCTGCTCCTTCTACCACCCGCCACCACGGGGTATGGGCGGGTCTTTGTGTGACAGATTTAGCTGTTTCTTCCGATAAAAGGTTGTAAAAAACAAAGGACCATCCGTATCGTTCTGCGTCTGTTAGGTAGTTCGTATCCTCTATAAACTCAAGAAATTGTTGATTCGTAACTGGAGTTGGATCAATATAGAAAGACTCAACATTAACGGCTCTTATAGGACCTTCTTGATCGCCTTTATTGGCATCACTATCCTCCGTTCCCATTAAAAATGTTCCACCAGTTAATTTAACCATTCCTTCTTGATGATGCTGTCCAGGTTTAATCAAGTTGGAGGTTTTCATGTTTTCATCCGTATTTTGATCGCAATTTATTCGATTACTATGACAACAACTCATGTAATTCACCCTCTTTCTTAATTATATGGCTTGTACAACATTATAAATATTGATAGCAATAATCAATATAATTGTTGCGTTGAAAATTAACTCAACTCGTCTACTATCCCAATGTAAGGATAAATAATTCCCTATAAAACCTCCAACGACTCCGCCGATAACCATGACCGGGAGCATATTTAAGTCATATTCAACGAGACTGCCCTCTGTAAATATAAGTATGATAGCGGCGAGTTGCGAGAAAAATATAATGAAAATAGAATTAAGACGCGCTTGCTTTGTATCCATGGAGAACAATAAACTTAAAACAGCAATATTTAATGGCCCTCCCCCAATGCCGATAAATGCGGAGACAACGCCCAATATAAGACCAATCATTAAAATGATCCCAGCGTTTTTGAGGTGATATGTTTTATAGAAATGACGATATTTCATTAATAATAATATGATGATTAAAATGCCGATAAGCAGTGCTGACTGAACTAATCCAATCATATGATTAATTGGTTCATATTTCAAACTACTATTAAATAAGCTTTTCCCTATGCCACCACCTATAATAGAACCGATAGCAAGAGTAAAGCTTTGTTTTTTTTGAAGTTGAACATCGAGTTTTCTTGATCCGAAAAGCGAGACGACAGCCATAGTAAAAACGGTGATTGCTGATAATGCCCCTATTGACTTCAAATTAAAATCACCGAGTAAGTCAAGCATAGGCTTGATAATGACTCCTCCACCTAGCCCTGCTGCAGCTCCTAATGCGGTGGAAATTAACCCTACGAAAAAATATACAACATACATAACCGGTTCTCCCTTAAATTTAAAGAATTTATACCTCTCACTCATCGTA
Source organism: Halolactibacillus sp. JCM 19043 (assembly GCF_001310395.1). Lineage (NCBI taxonomy): Bacteria > Bacillati > Bacillota > Bacilli > Caryophanales > Bacillaceae > Halolactibacillus > Halolactibacillus sp. JCM 19043. Next base: position 43,773 of record NZ_BAXD01000004.1, on the reverse strand, counting down.
TATAACGATATACTTTATGCTTTAGCTGTCATTAGAGTAAGGGGGAATGACATCCCCCCAAGTGGTCTACTTAATTTATATCAATAATATTTTGGTCAAGAACAGCAACCGTTTCACCAGGGTTATGAACGGTGCATTTCTCTCCATTGCTAAACACCACAATGACATCAATTGAAGGTACTTCCGGTTTAATTGTTTCAAAGTCGACTGTTAACAACGTTTCACCTTGCCTCACCTTTTGGTGCTGCTTAACATGAGCGGTAAAACCCCTTCCATTAAGCTTCACAGTATCAACCCCAACATGAATGAGTACTTCTAATCCATCCGTCGCTCTTAATCCAATCGCGTGCTTTGTATTATATACAAAAGTTACTTCCCCAGTGATGGGTGATTTAATAGAATGACTAGTAGGGTAGATGGCAAAGCCATCTCCAAGCACCTTACCAGCAAACATCTCATCATCAACATCTTCGATCTGTTTCAATATGCCAGAAACAGGACTTACAAATAGTGGTTTATTAAAGAATTTTTTAAACACGCGTTATTCCCCCACCTTTAGAAAATCATTTGGATCCTTAGAGCTCGGATTATAATTTTCACTTTTGTTAATTTTCCAGCCTTCTTCTAACTTAAAATGTCCATTTAGAATCGGGTCGTTCGTTTCTAATTGATGTTGTAATAGTTTTTGTCTTAATTCATCAGCTATTGATTGATATTTTACGTCCTCGATAAGATTATTTGTTTCACTTGGATCATACAGCAAATCGTAAAGCGCTTCTTCTGGCTTTTCTATTTGTTCTAGACCATTTGCTTGATAATAATCTTTACTTATTGAGTTATCAATATTTGTCCGGTTAATTTTCAAATACGATTTATCATAGAATTTAATGTATTTATAACGTTTCGTACGAACACTTCGCGCAGGTTCATAAGCTGTGTGGTAATTAATTTCAGAGAATATCTCTTCTCTTTCTGTCCCTTCTTTATCTTCAAAAAGATAAGCAAAGGACTCACCTTGTAAGTAATCCGGTTTATCGAGATTAAGTAGATCGCATAAGGTAGGGAAAACATCAACTTGTGAAACCAAACCTTCCACTTCCTCCCCATTCATGCGACTGCCAGGCACACGCATAATTAATGAAACACCGATACCCGCGTCGAAAAGATTACATTTATTGAACGGGAAAGAAATACCGTGATCGGTTGTAAAGATAATGATTGAATTATCATAGAATCCGGCTTCCTTAATGGCTTCGATAACAACCTTAAATGATTCATCTGCCCATGTCGCTGACTTTAGATATCCAGCATAATCTTCACGAATAGGATAGTCATCAGATAAAGGTGTCGGTGGCATAACATATTTTGGATCAATCTCTTCTTTATTCTCATGTCCTTCTTCCGGAAATTTTCTATGTGTTGAAAATAAACCAAAAGAAAGGAAGAAAGGTTTATCTTCTTGATAAGACTCTAACCACTCTTTAGTTTTCAAGGCATTTTCATAATCCCACTTAGCAAGTTCCTCTTCTGCTAAGCCAGTGTTATCAGCTGTAATATCTTGTTTATAACCAATAATTTTCGCCCCTGCTTCATGATCTATATAGCTTCCTGCTTCATGTTGGATCCCGCAAAGCACTGTATTATACGCTCGTTTGTTTAAATAGTTTACTAAATGTTGGTTATAATCATGGAGTTTAAATCCACGCTGCGATAATCCATACATCCCATTACTATGAGGATACATACCTGTTAGTAGTCCTGAACGACTTGGTGAACACGTGGGTCCAACACAATAGGCTTCTCTAAATATCGTCGCATCTTTTGTGAATGCTTTAAGTGATTGCGTCGGGACATCGTAGCCATACGGACTTAATATCCTCCCGCTATCATGCGTGTGAATATAAATTATATGATGCTTCATGACTTCATCACCTCCTGAAGAAAGATTAACTACTCTGCCTTTAGTTCGTTATTTAATTCACTATCAATAACAATTTTAATGTCTGAATGTTTCTTCAAAATTGATGCGGGGAAATCCTCTGAAACTTTCCCATTCAATAGTCTTTGAATCGCATCAGCTTTTTGTTTTCCGAATGCTACTAAAATAATCTTTTTAGCCTGTCTAATAGTTTTTAAACCCATCGATAGTGCGTGTGATGGTAATTTCTTCTCTTCTACTAGCAATGGCGTGTTTGCTTCAATTGTTGAAGGAGCTAATTTAGTTATATGTGTATGTGTATCGAATGCGGTACCTGGCTCATTAAAACCGATATGCCCATTAGTTCCAATCCCCAACAATTGCAGATCAATTCCGCCCGATTCTTCTATTAGCTTTTCATAGTTTTCGCACTCGTTATTCAAATCTTCTGCACAACCATTTGGTATGTGGCTATTTTCTTTTGGACAATCAATATGATTAAAGAGTTTTTCATGCATATAGAAGTGATAACTATCAGGGCTTTCAGGATGCAATCCTATATACTCATCTAAATTGAATGTTGTGATGTTTTTAAAACTCACTTTATTTTCTCGATATCGTTTAATTAAATCATTGTATATGCCTTTAGGAGTTTCTCCTGTTGCTAATCCTAAGGTCAAAAAGGCATACTTATTGACCTCTTGAACAATCAAACCAGCCACATAGGCATTTGCTTCATTTTTAGTATTGAAAACAATTAAATCCATTACAAATCCCCCTAAAACTAATCAACAGACTGGGATGAACCAGTCTGTTGCCTTATTTATTTAGATGTTTCCCTTCTTCTTAATCCAAATGACTGAAAGGATAAATGGTACTAAACCAGCGATGAGATTCACCATAACATAATGGAACATTGTTCCATCTAAATGAAGTAAAAATCCTGGTATAACAGCGATACCCATTCCATCTCCAGCTAACCCCACAAGGAAGAATACATACCACCAAGAGCACTTCCAATTAAACCGAAGATAAACGGCCAGAAGTTAATTAAATTAACACCGAAAATAGCTGGCTCTGTAATACCAAACCACGCTGAAACAGCGGAAGAAATAGCTAACGCTTTCATCTTTTTACCTTTAGCAAAGATAGCAAAAGCTGTTACTGCGCCGGCTTGACCCGCTACAGCAGCAGATCGAATTGGTTGATATAAATTTTCTCCCATTTGTTCTAAGAAATTGATATCTATAACCCAAAGAGCATGGTGTAAACCTGTAATAACCAACACTTGCTGCAAACCAGCAATTATGAAACCACCTATCCCTAATGGTAAAGTAAATAAGAAGCCGAATAAATCTGCAACACCTGTTTCAAGGATACGTGCAACAGGTCCTACCATGAATAAGCCAATAAATAGACCGATAGTCATAACGATAAATGGTGTTAGCACTAAATCTAATGCATCCGGAACAATTTTACGGATTTTTTTCTCAAGATACGCTACCACAAACGCGATACCAAGAACAGGCAATACAGAACCTTGATAACCTACGACTGTTGCCTCAAATCCAAACAAATCAACAAATAAAGGTTCTAAATTCCCGCGCCCTACCGCGCCTGCAGATGGCAAGAAATTGTGGACGAGCATTAATCCAATGATGAAACCAAATATTGGCGTGCCGCCGAATCGCTTCATTGCAGACCAACCTACAAGAGCTGGAAGAAAAGCGAACGGTGTATCAGTTAATATTTGTGAAAATCCAAACCAAAATGAACCTTCAGTTAACCAACCGAGATTAACCATAAACGATCTTAGCCCCATTAATATACCTGAAGCGATGATTACTGGAATAATAGGAATGAATATATCACCAAATACTCGCACAATTTTCTGAACCACTGTCATATCATCATACGCTTCATCTTTAACATTACCCGTGTCATCTACTAATTTTTCTGCTTCATTATAGACTTGATTAACTGTACCCGTTCCTAATATAATTTGAAATTGCCCAGCCTTATGAAGTACACCTTTCACTCCATCCATATCATCTATAGCAGCCTTATTAAAAAGTGAGTCATCCTTTAGCATCAGCCTTAATCGGGTAGCGCAATGTTCCATTGCTCGAATATTATCTTTTCCACCAACATTTTCAATAATATCTTGAGCCAATACTTTATAGTTTAAAGCCATTTGAACCCCTCTTTTCTATTAGTTTTTTACCCAGATTGGTGAAGCCCATGCGCGCTCACCATTTCTTTGATATACCTTAACTAATACATAATCATCTTGTGCCAATTCACCCAATTCCGTCTCATAAGTTACTTCATAAGCGGTAGCAGGAACCCCTCTATGAATCTTAACCTTATATGCATTGTGCCAGAATGGGTCTGAGCGATAAAAGTTATCTTTATCAAAACGTTCTTTGGCTAATTTTTTAGCCTCATCGACTAAGCCAATTAAATGAGATTCAGATAAAATATCTTTGACTTTATATGAGTAAGTTTTATCATCGATAATTATTTCTAAATCAGAATTAACATCTGCTTCAATCTCAAATATCATTGATTGATTTTGAATATAAGGTGTCTGGTGGTTTTTCTGAGATAATTTTTCATTACCATATCCACCCTTCGTTGTATTGATATCAAACTCTGCTTCACTTTCACCAATCATACTTACGCTTTGGCCTGGGGTTGTCCATAACTTTTCAATATCTAGTATTTTACCTGTGGTTTTAAGAGAGCCTGTCCAGTGCTTTTCTTGAATATCAGGATACACTCGCTGATCAGGACCCCATCCAAGTTCCAGCTCAAACTTAAATACTACATTTCCAGTCAGTGTTTCTTCTTCCCATTGTCCATTATGAATATATGTGTCTTTTACCACGTTATTTTTAATAAATTCAATTCTATCAATCGCATTTGTTCCTTTAACTTCAACTTTTGCTTCGCTTGTTTGAGAGGGTTCAATAAAATCACCCATTAATGCCCCGTTAAGTTCATAGTTTAATTGAATCCGGCTTCGAGTTACACCATAAACGTTGCGGTTGAGTAAAGCTTTAAAAATACTTTCTCTCGATCTATCTTCCGACCAAACGGCTAAAAACCCGTTACCAGTAATTGCAGGACAAACGTGATTGTCACCTGAGCAGATAATCCCTGTAACCGCTCCTTCTTTCAACCTTGCATGACTGTTCCCTTAGAGTCTCTGGGGCCCATATGAATATGAACATTCATCGGTAAGTCATCATAGTCACTTTCTGATGAACCGTGCGAAGAATATATCTCGGTGAAAGGAGAATATTCATAATCATGAGTGGCCCAATTCTTTCCTCTATGGCCTACTGCATAACCTGTATGATGTGGAATGGCCATCGCTTGACTTTTGGGTATTTTATTTAATAATTCTTTATAAGTCATTGGATGATGGATATCTTGATCATTATTTAAATAATAAACATTGTGATCCCCATCTTCTCCATTTCCTTGCCATTCATATCCCATAAAGAATGTAAAATCGTCTTCAGATTTTTCTTCAGCAAATTGACGAATGTATTCCCAATCTTTTTGCATATCCTCTAGAGGAATCGTATCCTCTAAAGGTAATCCATGTTTAGATTTACGATGAAGGAACGGATAGTAAGCAACCCCCCAGAAATCAAGCATTTCTTTAGCAAAATCATACCAGTTTTCTAAATCATTAATTTGTTTTGGATGGATATTCGAGTGGAAATCCGACCACAATAATTCTTTTTTCTTCATACTCATTTTCCCCCTTAATTTAATTTTGGCCAAGCATCGTTATTAGCTTCTATAAGATCATTTAAAATACTTTTAGCTAAGTCTGTATCTACTACTGTTCTATTCAGAGTTAAAGCTTTTAAAGCCGCGTCATACGAATTATTATAAAAAGCGTCTACCGTTAGCTTTTCATAAGCGTATTGATTTTCTATTAAGCCTTTATAAAAAGTATCAATCGGTCCAACACGTAAGGGTTCAATATTATTGCTATTTACTAAACATGGTACTTCTACCATAGCCTCTGAAGGTAAATTTTCAATAACCCCTTTATTTTCAACCATTATGATAAATAAATCATTTCTATTATTAATGATTGCTGTCATTAAATCGACAATATAGTCACCATGTACCCCTGAAGATATTTCGATATCCTCTGTGGAATTTTGCTGTTTGACAGCTGAAATCATCGAAAATACTTCTTTTTCTCTCTCAGCAATAACCTGATCCGCTCTTGTATGATGAGGATCGGATTCTTTCACAATCTTCTTAGGATACAGATAGTACTGTAAATACGTATTTGGAACTGGGCCATCAAAATCATTAGTCATTTGAGCTAATTGTTCAAATGTCTTTTTCCACGAATCATCCGACATAGCTTTTTCAGTAGGAAGAATCGCGTCATGTTTAAGGTATTCTTTAATTTCTGGTAATCGATCATTTCCTTCTTGGTCATACAGGTTAGTAAACCAACCAAAATGATTTAATCCAAAGTATCTTGGTGATAGTTGCTTTCTTGATACTCCCAAAATATTTGAGAATGCATCCATTATCCCGATTGGCATATCACAAATATTTATTAAACGCTGATCGTTTGGAAACTCTCTTTTTGTTGCTTCTGCGACAATAGCTGCTGGGTTTGAATAATTAATAATCCACGCATCTGGAGATTGCCGTCTAATTTCTTTAATTATCTCAATGAAGTCTTTTAAAGTTCGCATACCATAAGAAAATCCACCTGGTCCACATGTCTCTTGTCCTACCACACCATGACTCAAAGGAATTTTCTCATCATGCTTTCTCATTTCCAATCCACCTGATCTAATTTGCATTAGAACAAAATCTGTATCACTAAAAGCTTCTTCAATATTCGTAGTGCATTTGATGTTATTAACGGATGAATATCTTTCTTTGAACAAGACTTCTGCAAAATCTCCCACCTCCCGCTGTCTAGCCTCATCAGTATCAAATAATACGAGATTATCAATAGACACTTGGTCTTGATATCTAACTAACGTATCCAGCAGTGCAGGAGTATACGTGCTTCCCCCTCCAACTATAGTAATGTTAACTTTTTTCATAACCTCACTCCTTTGTGTTGTTAACCTCATCATAACAGCATTTAAAGCGTTTTCAATATATCGTGAGATCATAGTTAAAGCGTTAATTCAACTGATATAAATCACACCTAACGTTAAAAACTATCTTTTTTACATATATATGAATTTAAAATATACCAAATTGACACTCTATATTTTAAATGCCATAATAATTTTATTAAATATAATCACTAGGAGCGTGCTGAATTGAAATACTTATCCAAGTTGATTAAAGAAAATGAGGAAAAACTTTCAACAACAGATTATAAAATTTTAAACTTTGTCTTAGAAAATGTTGAAAAAGTAGACACATTCTCAATCAACACTTTAGCAGATCATTGTTTCGTATCACATGCTACAATCCTCAGATTAGCAAAAAAGTTAGGTTTTTCAGGATATTCAGAGTTTAAATCTTATATCAAGTTCAATAAAACTACTATTGATGAAGCACGTTCGGGTGAGATTTCTCGTAGTTTTTTAATTGAAGATTTAAAGAAGACATCAGATTTATTAAAAGAGCAAAGTGTTTCTCAAGCAGTGGAGGCTATTGAAAAGGCTGATCGAGTATATTTAATAGGATCTTGGTTGTTGAAATCGAGCGCTTATTTTACGGCTATGCGGTTCAATTATTACGACAGTAAGTTTATTTCGCCTCAAAATGAAGAAGAAGTTGAAATAGCTTTTTTAAACGGTATATCGAATAATACATTAATCATCTTTCTATCCTTTTCAGGTGAGAGTAAAAATATTATTAAATATGCAAAAAAAGCCCAACAAGTCGGAGCAACGGCAATATCAATAACGTCAATAACAAAAAATTCGCTATCAAAATTATGTGCGTTAAACTTTTGGGCTTACTATTCTGTGATTTATGAACCTAAGAATAATGAGTGCATTGCATCTAATTTAATGATTGATTATATCTTAGAAAAAATATTTTTACGTTACTTGCATAATCATGAAATATTAAATACGACAACTTCTATAGAAACATCTGAAGTGCATGATGATATGCTATAACTCAACGGTTTTAGTCTAAAATGTTAACTAAACTAAATGTTTTTAAAGGTATAACGGCTAAAAAAAAGTAAGTTCTTACGCAATTTTATCGATTAACTTGACCTTCTAGGAAGCCATTGTTTTCATTAAGTTCTATGGTGTTTAAAGTAGGTGAGAAATCAGATAGTAGCCTTGAAATGAAGTATGTAGTTAATAAATCATGTCGATCTTTTTCATATAAAATGAGTTCGCGAAACTCAAGCATATCTCTATCCTTTAATGCTTGTCAAAAACCTGTGATGAACGCATAGGACGGTCTAAGCTTAGGATATTTCATTAGTAGGAGGTGCGGATGTTTTCTTGGACTTTTTTCATGCAATTAAACCTAGTGTCTTTCTATAATTTATCGGACTGAGTCCTCCTAGAGACAGTTTAATTCTTTTATTGTTGTACCAATGCATGTAATCATCAAGTAGTTTAATGAATGTATCAATTGATATGTTTTCCCATTTAAATCCATAGAAAAACTCATTCTTAAGTCTTCCAAAAAAACCTTCGCAAGCCGAGTTATCTGGTGAACATCCTTTTTTAGACATGGACTGTGTCAGACCGTTGGTTTTAATCCTTTCAATCCAACCTGGCCATCTGTAGTGTACTCCGCGATCAGAGTGTACGATTAGCTTTGAATGATCAGAGAGTGTATCAAGTGCCTGATCAAACATACTATTAACGAGCTCCGCATTCGGTTGTGTACTGATTGACCAACTAACTATGCCCCCATCAAAACAATCGATAATGGGCGATAAATAGACTTTTCCGGCAGGAATACGAAACTCTGTAATGTCTGTCAACCACTTTTCATCAGGCGCTTCAGTTTTAAAATTTCGTTGAATAAGATTAGATGTCGCGGGAGTAATTTCACCTGCATACGAACTATATTTCTTTTTAGTTACTGAACGAACAATGAGATGCTCTTCCTTCATAAGTCGTCTAACAACTTTCTCAGAAACGACAACATGTCGTTTTTTAAGACCTAATACATACGACGATAGCCATACGTACAACGACTTTCAATAAAAATGTCCTTAAGCATTACCCGTAGATCAGTATATTTATCCGGAAGGTTAGACTGGCTTCTGTGGTAAAAATAGCTACTCTTAACTAAATCGAGATTTTCTAGCAGAAGTCCCAATGGATAAAAGATTCTTAAGGCATCAATCACACGTGTTTTTTCTTTGTTGGAGAGATGTTTTGGATTGATACCCCCGTTCTTTTTTACGAGTTCAGCAGACTTTTCCAAGATATCTTTTTCCATTCGTAGTCGATAAACTTCTCGCTTTAAAACATCAACTTCGCTTTTTAACGCTTCTAGTTGAGGGCTATCAGGCATATTAGTCATATTTGGTGGAAGTTCCTCTCCAATGAGCTCTTCTTTCCAATTATAGAGCGTTTTACGACTGATATGAAGGTGCTCAGCTATTTTTTGGACAGAGGTTTTGCGGCTCACAAGATGGATAACGGCCTCTTTTTTCTGCTCTTGAGAATAGTTTAACTTACTGCGCCTGATTTTACGAGCTTCAGGAGCAAGTTCTTTACACCAATCACTAAGCATGTTTCTGTCGGGATAACCCAACATACGAACAGTTCTCGAATAATTACGACCGTATTCGATATAGTGATTAACAGCAAACTGTTTTTCTTCATGGGTAAATTCACGTTTTCTTGTTGAGGTTATCTAAAGATCCCCAATCTCTTCATATTCCTTAAACCATTTGTACAGAGCTTTTGAAGAAGGATAGCCTAGTTCCTGAATGACTGACGCCAATGAGTGCTCGTATTTAATGTAAAACTTTACAGCTTTTATTCTTTCTTCGTAAGAGTAAATGGACATTCTCCTGTCTTATAGTTGTCCAAGATTATGTCCACACCTCCAAGTGGCTCTTTTTGTCCGCAATATTCAAGAAGGTTATACGACCTTCCTCATCAATCTGTTGAAATAAATCACTGCTTCTCTAAGAGGCTATATCTTGTTTAAACAAATGGTGGTGCAGTTTCCACCAATGCAAAAAATGACTTAAAGAATTATTTCCTTCAAGTATTAAGCAATATGCAATTGATAGTATCTGTTTATAGCGAGAAGGAAAGATGGCTTTTAAATCCTCATAGATCCCCGTTTGTTTATTGATTTGATAGATTATTCTCACAATTACCACCTCGTTATAAATTCTGGGAATGCAGGCAGCAAACGATAGTACAGTAGCAAAAAAATGCTGAAATCGGAAAAAAACGCGCACTTAAATCTTTATTTGACAATCTAATCGAGATCAACTTGACACATACACTTATTTTATGTAATTTACATTAAGCGTTAATTTTGTGTAAAATCTCTTGTGGAGGTTTCCTTTTAGTATTTGAATTAGAGGTCATCAATGACATTAATCGTACCAAAGGGACTTCTTTTTTGCATTCTTCAATCCATTGATTTTCTCTGGTATTTAGTTCCTTACAAGGATACTCCTATGTGTACACGATGATTTTTATTTAAAGACGTTTTATTCAAACATAAGTAAAGCTGCGCCAATAACACCTGCTTCTTGATTTAATTCAGCAGGTACAATAGGAGTATCACTCGCATCTCGATTTAAAGTAAACTGCTTAACATAATCACGAATAGGCTGGAATAGCGTTTCCCCTGCTTGACTGACGCCACCACCAATAACGATAATTTCCGGGTCAAGTGTATTAATCATAGCCGTAACCGCCATTCCCATTCGGTTAATCACTACGTCTAAATACCGGGTGATTTCTTCATCTTTCTCTTTATAAAGACTAAAAGCTTCAGCAGTAGAGATCGTTATACCTTTAATCTTTGAAGCTTCTCGACTAATAGCTGTCCCTGAACATACATGTTCAAAACAACCAAGTTGGCCACATGTGCATTCACCAAAGCTAGGATCGACAACCATATGACCAATATCCCCAGCATTTCCTTTGTTGCCTGATAGTAATTGATTATTTGAGATAATACCTGCACCAATACCAGTGCTAATCGTCACATAAAGAATATCCTTATGCCCTCTTCCGTTACCTAGATGATGCTCTGCAACCGCTGCAGCAGAGGCGTCATTTTCCAAGCGAACAGGGACATTAAACTGCTTTTTAAAATCAGCAACAATCGAAACATTGCGCCAAAGTGGCAAGTTGGGTGGATAAGTAATCATGCCACAAGAAATATCCAACGGACCCGGCGCCCCTATACCGATGCCAGCCAGCATCTCTTCTTTAATATCATGGTCAACTAACATCTGTTTTACAGTCTCAATTATGCTTTTAATCATCCGTGAAGGGTCTATGCTCGTATCTGTTACAAGTTTCGTTCGAGAAAGAATCTTTCCACTTTGGTCTACAATCGCTAGTGCTGTTTTGGTTCCACCAATATCAATACCAACCGCGTACATCTCGCCACATCCTTTATTATTATAGTATAAACAGAAACGTCAGAAAAAGGACCATAGCCATACATGAGCTATCATCTTAATCCTGACGTAATGATGTCTATGTCATAATGTTGTTCTAAAAAAACGAATCACTTGTCAGTTACCTCTCCTGAAATCATAAAGTGATAGGCAGCTCCGAGTAAATTAGCATGATTTTTATGATAACAAACCATCACTTTTGGCACCACGAGTTTTTCTGGTGTCTCTGTTTGAATAGTGATTAAACGACTTCTCAACTCATCTAATAATTCTTTTCGCGAACTAATCCCACCACCAATTAAGATGACATCTGGGTCATAGACGTACTGAATATTATAAATACCTAGCGATAACATTGAATAGAAGCGGTCAATTGCTTCTTGACAAATCGGGTCTTTCGCTTTAGCAAGCTCAAATACCTTTTCTCCTGACCAAGAAGATACGGGTTCAGCTTTCTTCTTAGCGACATAACGAATGATTGAAGAAGTCGAAGCTAAACGACTAAATACTGATAATTCTCCGGTCTCAGTCGGAAAGAGCATATAACCAAAATCACCTGCATGGTGATGGTTACCATGAAAGATCTTCCGGTCTTGAATAATAGCACCACCAATACCCGTTCCAATAATTAATGTTGCCACATTTTTTTCTGTTCGAGCATTTCCACTCCATATTTCTGCCAGTGCAGCACAATTAGCATCATTTTCAATTGTTACAGGCAAGTGAAAAAGTTCTTTTAAACAGATTCAAAATGTTATGTTCATGTAAATACGGTACCGCACTATCTGCTCCAATCATCCCGCTAGATAAAGGTATACCTGGACTACTAACCGCCACACCGCGGTAATCATGTGGTACATAGGCTTGTTTGATTGTATTTAATAGCATCGTAAAATCAGCAAATAGTGTAGGTGTTGGGTAAGATTGTTGCTGTGATAATTGGCTCTTGTTATCAACAAGGCCGACTTTGATATTTGTTCCACCAATATCAATTGCTAATACATCACTCATTGGTGTCAAACCCATTTCTTTTTACGAGTTCTTTAAACCATAAACCACTCTTTTTCATGTGGCGTGTCTGGTCTTCTAAATTAAGCCGGTAAAAACCATACCGATTTTTATATGCATTTAACCATGACCAGTTATCAATGAATGTCCACGTATGGAAGCCAAAGCAATTGGCTCCCTCTTGCATTGCTAAGTGAAGCCACTTTAAATGTTCTTCATAAAATTCAATGCGGTAATCATCTTCAATCATTCCGTCATCGTTGATAAAGCGTTCTTCACCAGATACACCCATACCATTCTCCGAAATGTACCACGGGATGTTGTGATAGTTTTGTTTAATGTTCATCGCAATATCATACATACCCTTTTCATAAATCTCCCAACCCCTATGCGGATTGATTCGACGATTAGGGTCTTCATAATAATCAAAAAAGCTTTCTGGTGTGATATGTTCGAGTTGATCCGTTGTTTCTTTTGCTTTTACCCGGCGCGTTGATAGTAATTGACACCTAAAAAATCAACCGTGTTAGATGCTAATAGCTCCGCATCATTTGCAATTCTTTCAGGCAAGAGGGCGTACTCATCAATAAGTTGAACTAACTCTTCTGGATACTCCCCGAGCACAGAGGGGTCTAAGAAGCTTCGATTATAGAATAAATCAGCTAAATGAGCCGCTTTAATATCTGCTTCACTTTCACTCTTAGGATAAGAGGGGGTTAAGTTTAAAATAATTCCAATCTCACCGTCTAACTTAAGTTCTCGATACGTTTCTATCGCTTTTGCACTTGAGAGCATTGAATGATAAGCAACAACAACAGCCCGTTTCATATCAATAACCGCAGGATAGTGATATGTATTGAGATAACCCATTTCCACTGGCACAATAGGCTCGTTAAACGTTGTCCACATCATCACTCGGTCCCCAAATAACTTGAAGGCTTGTTCTGCGTAATAGGAAAAAGCTTTAATAATATCAGGGTTTTCCCACCCACCTTTTTCTTGTAAGTGCATCGGCATATCAAAGTGAAACAGATTAATAATCGGCTTAATCTTTGCATCAATTAATCGATCAATAACATGATTATAAAAGGTCACTGCTTCTGGATTAACGTGTTCACCATCTGGAAGTAGCCGCGACCATGAAATTGATGTCCGAAACGAATTAAAGTTAATGTCTTTCATTCTCTGAATATCTTCTTCAAACTGTTGGTAAAAATCAGATGTGATACTAGGACCTACACCATGATAGAACTTTTCAGGGTTCGTTTTAAACCAGTAGTCCCAAATATTTTCTGCTTTTTCGTCACCTGCTACCGTTCCTTCAGATTGCGTCGCAGAAGATGCTGCTCCCCATAAAAACTCGGGAGGGAAATCATAATGAACCATTCATGATCATCCTTCTAAATTAATCAAATACTTTCTTTTCAAGTGCATAGAGCAATGCTTGCGAGAACAAACTATTAGACCACGCAAACCATTCACGGGTATATTGATAAGGATCATTCGCATCAAAACCTTCATGCATATAGTTTGTTCCAGCGTCAGTCGAAGCCAAAGTATCTATAAGCGCTTTTATCTTTATAGGGTCTTGTTCAGTTAAAACTTGCATTGACAGACCAATTGGCCAAATATAGCTCCGGCGTATGCGGACTTCCAAGACCTTTGGCATATGTGCCTTCATAGTAATACGGGTTACCTTCACTTAAAATAAATTTACGTGTATTTTGATAAATCTCATCATCAACACGACAATAGCCTAAATAAGGTGCAGAAAGCAGACTAGGAGTTCCGGCATCATCCATTAACACATGGTTGCCAAATCCATCTGTTTCATAGGCGTAAATTTTCCCGAATTCTGGGTGATGTACTATACCATAACTTTCAATGCCTCGCTGAACTTCTTTTTGTAGTCGTTGCATCCGTGTTATTAAAATATCTTCACCTTCAAGGTGTGAGATCATTTCTAACGCATAGCCAAGGACAACAACAACAAACATGTTGTCAGGAATATGGTAATGATACTCACATGCATCATCACTTGGTCGAAAGCCCGACCAAGTCATACCTGTATAATTCACAGGTGTTCCTTTTCCATTATTAGACAAAGTATCTATATCGGGACAATCATCTCGTTCAAAAGTATATGAAGATTTTTTGTCGTGATATTGTTCTATTTCCCACATTGAAATAATCTTATCCAGTGCTCTTAAGAACGTTGCATCAATGACCTTGTCATCACTTGTTTCTTTCCAGTAGGTATAGATTAGCTTTAGTGAGAAACAGACCGAATCGACTTCGTACTTTCGCTCCCAAATCCATGGTGTGAGCACCGATTTATCTGCTTTATTCCAGTGCTGATCATTTGCTTCTTCATTAAATGCATTCGTGTAAGGATCGTGGTTAATATAAAACAAGTGGCGCTTAATCAACCCTTTGATTAGTTCTTGTAGTTCGTCACTTTTAGTTAAAAAGGGCAAATAATGAGCGACCTGTTCAGCTGAATCTCGTAGCCACATCGCCGGAATATCACCTGTAAAAACAAAAGTTGTCCCGTCAGCTAAACGTTTGGTCGTTGTTTCAAGTGTGTTCGGGAAACAATTTGTAAATAGCTGTTGTAATTTCGGTTCATTTTTTAATTGTATATGGACTTCATCCATGACATCTTGAATAATTTCTGGATATTGCTTCATTTTTTCACCTTTAACCTTTCACAGATCCCGCTGTCATACCCTGGATAATTTTCTTATAGAATGCTAAGTAAATCAGTAAGACTGGCAATACCGTGATTGACATCGCTGCCATCATTTGCGGATAATTTACTGTGTACTGACCATTAAAGTTCGTTAAACCAACAGGAAGGGTTCGAAGCGCTTCGTCTTGAATAAGTACTAACGCAAACGGGAACTCATTCCAAGCTGTTAAGAAACTTAAAATAACTGCTGTTGCAATGACGGGTGAGGCAACTGGGAAAATAATTTTAAAAATAACTTGAAAAGTTGTACAACCATCCATGATTGCGGCCTCATCAATTTCTTTTGGAATTTGTTTAATAAACGATTCAAATAAGAAAATCACAATCGGCAAACCGAAGGCGACATAAGGCAAAATAAGTGTGTACGGTTTGTTTAATAGCCCGACATTTTTAAATTCAATAAAAATAGGGACTAGTAAGCCATGGATTGGAATCAACATACCAAACATAAATAATATATAAATCACTTTTCTTCCTGGGAAAGAAAATCTTGCAATCATATATGCAATAATAAAACCTAAGAAGATGATTAAGAATACGGATGATAAACTAATATACACACTATTAAAAAAGTACTCATGTAATTTACCAACCTGAATCGCTTCAATATAATTGGAGAATTGCCACGTTTCAGGTAAAGAAATCGTATTTAATGTGAATTCTTTCTGTGTTTTAAATGACGAATAGAGCATCCAAATAATAGGGAAGACGGCAGATAAAGAAAACATCAGCAATAGTATATTTACAATCGTTTTACCTAAAGGTGTGAGCCATTTCATTCTTTTTCTCCCCTTCCTATTATTTGACTGATGAGAATAAGTCCAAGACTAAGTGCTAACATACCGATAGATACAGCACTACCGTAACCTAATTCAAAACGATTAAATGATACGTCGTACGCATATTGTGCCATAACAGTTGAGCTGCTACCCGGCCCGCCGCCTGTCATAACAAAGATATGATCAAACACTTTCATGTTTCCAGCAATACAGAGCATGATGGCTACTCTAAATGTACTCTTTAGCATAGGCATCGTAATATGCCATGTTTGCTTCCAACTTGTTGCACCATCTATTTTGGCGGCTTCATATAGTTCATCTGGAATATTTTGCATCGCAGACATAAAGATAATTAAATAAAACCCAACAAACTGCCACACAATCGGAATCGTAACTGAGGTCATAACAATACTCGGGTCATCGAGCCATGGAGAAATCCATGACTCAAGACCAGCAGCATTCAGACTATAATTTAATAAACCATAATCATGATTGTAAATCATTGACCATAAAAAACCGATAATAACAGCGGCTAGTACATTGGGGATGAAAATAACCGTTCGGTGAAACTGTTTCCACTTTACCCATGATCTTGTTAATAAGACAGCAATTAAGAAAGCAATCCCAACTTGACCGATAATACTCATAATAATGATAAATAAGTTATTTCGGAACGATTGCCAGAACACATCATCTTGAATGAGTGCTACAAAGTTGTCTAAACCGATAAAGTCCATATTCGGTCCACCTGACCAATCAAAGAAACTATATCTTAATGCCATAACAAGTGGAACTAGTACGACAAAAGCGTAGATAGCTAATCCAGGTAAAAGGTATAAATAAATCTTAGAATTTCTAGGCTTTATTGCACTTTTTGTTTTCATTTTATCCCCTCAAATGTAAAGATTATTTACTATATACTTTTTGAATATTCTCCGCAGCTTCTTCTGGTGTCACTTGATCAATGACCATGATTTGCATGTTGTTGTTCATTTCTTCAATTAAAGCAGGCTCTAAGATCGTATCATAGATAGGTACATATTTATTATCTTCGAGTAATTCTAAGATTTCGCGTGTTAATCTACCTAAGTCCATGTCTTCCGTACCTGATACTTTAATTGCTGGCATTTGACCTTTTTCCAAAATAAGTTTTCCAGCATCTTCATTCGTTAGGTGATAAATCATGTCTTTAATTGCTTCAAGTTTTTCTCCTGTAACATCAGCGTTGATGGCATAAGCCCAACCACCGCCACCTGATACGGTATTTTGGTTTCCACCAGCATCATCAATCGCTGGGAAAATAGCTACATGTGTATTTTCTAATACGTCTTCTGGAGCATTACTTGAAATAGAACCAGCCGCCCAGTCGCCTTCAATAAACATCGCTGCTTTACCGTTCATGTACATAGCTTGTTGCTCACTGTTATCGATACTGTTCATATTTTCATTAAAAGCACCTCTATCAGCTAATTGATTAATTGCACCGAGTGCATCAATAAATGGTTGATCAGTAAAGGCTGCTTCACCATTGTTTGCTAAAATGTTATTGAACCACTCATCACCCGTATAGCGGTTGCCT
Source organism: Halolactibacillus sp. JCM 19043 (assembly GCF_001310395.1). Classification (NCBI taxonomy): domain Bacteria; kingdom Bacillati; phylum Bacillota; class Bacilli; order Caryophanales; family Bacillaceae; genus Halolactibacillus; species Halolactibacillus sp. JCM 19043. Next base: position 26,142 of record NZ_BAXD01000004.1, on the reverse strand, counting down.
AGCGTACTTAAATAACTTGAATTAAGTACCCACTTGCCTTTGTTTCCTAGAGCGATTGGGGTCACGTCATTTTCATTTAATGTATCGATAGCTGCTAAGAACTCATCCCATGTTGCAGGGAATGCTTCAATACCTACTTCATCAAAGATTGCTTGATTATAATAAACGATATGCGTCGCACCGCCTGAAATTGGCACGCCATAAGCACTACCATCTACTTGGAACGGCGTAAGTGTTCCATCAACAAATTGATCTTGCCAACCATCATTTTCATTCAAAAACGCATCTAAGTTCATGACTTGTTCGTTTTCTAAAAATTGTTGCGTCATTGAACCTTTAATTAGGAATACATCTGGTAATTCATCACCAGCTGCTAGTGTCTTAACTTTCGTTTCGTAATTATCATGTGACTGAATTTCTTGGTTAATTGTTACATCTGGGTTGTTAGCGGCAAACTCATCTAATTTTTCTAATTGAGCCGTTGGTGCTGGTTCCCCTAATTCTTTGTTGTAATAGTGCATAAGTGAAATGCTTACATCATCACCGTCTTGATTTTCAGAACCGGTTGCATTATCATCCCCGCTTCCACATGCAGTAAGTAGACTGACAATAGCAACAAATAAAGTGAGCTTTAAAATAAACGCTTTCATTTTTATTCCTCCTAAGAATTAATTTATAGTTTGATTATACCGCCTCATAATTCTTTTGACGTTACACGTTCTTGTGAAATGTTCTCCATTTTTGTCTATCATCAAAAAAAGAGAAGTAAGTAACAACTTAACTTCTCAAAAAAATGACTTATTTTCTTCTATTTCTAAATTCCGTTGGAGAGTCACCGGTCTTCTTTTTAAATACGCGCACAAAATATTTGTAATCTTTAAAGCCCACTTCAGCTGCCACGCGATACATCGGCCAAGCCGGTTGTTCTTTTATCGTGATTTTCGCCTGTTCTATTCGGTAATCATTTAACCACGTAATAAGTGATACGCCTTTTTCTTTTTTGAAAATTTTACTTAAATATGTTGGGGAAATAAAGACTTGTTTGGCTAAGACTTCAAGCGCTAATTCTTCCTGGTAATGTTCTTTTATATAATCGATTGTTTGATTTACAAGGTTAAAGCGTGTACTTGTTGACTCCGCCTCTCGTTTTTTCAATAAATGTTTAAATGCATGAACCAGTGTCACTTGAATTTTCATTACAGTGTTATTTAAAGCGAAGATTTCCGTCTGATCGAGTTGAGCTAATTCTTCCTCTCGGTCCAATTCAATATAAGAACGAATAAGTATACGTACCGCCCACTGATGCACTTTAGTTAAAGAATAGCGCTCTTTTACAAACATCTGAAATACCTGATCGATTTTTTGTTCTAACCTTGCTAGATCACAATTCTTTAAGCAATCCATAATGGCTATAGTTATTTCCTCAGAAATAACTGGCAAGTGATCTTGCTCATCTTCATGCGGCATATCAGATACCTCATATACTTTGTTCTCTCCAAAATAAACCTTTTGTCTTCTTGCATCGACCGCCTCAGTATACAGGATCGCTAGTTTTTCTCTTGAACCAACGACAGAACTTACACCGATTGTAATCGTATAGTCTTTCGCTTTAGTATAATTTAAAGCGCTTACAAAATTTCCTTTAATTTCTTTTATTTTTACATCTGGTACATTTATGACCACCGCTATTTCATATTCAGAAGGAAAAAAAGAGTGCGCGCTTCCTTTAATGAATTGTAGGAGATGGTCTCCTTCATTTCTAGCAACAGGTTGGTCAAACTCCATTGATACAACACGGAAGAATGGCCCATCAAAATGAATCCCTAATTTTTTAGCGGTTTGAAGTTGAAAGCTTGTCAAGTCTGTTTGCGATTGCATAATGGTTCTGAGCCATTCTCGCTGCAGTAATACTTTATTTTCTTTATAAAAACTTTGGCGTGTTCGCTCGCCTAAAATTTGATTGGTCACTTTATTTAATGAGCGCACTAAATCTGGAAAACCCACAGGTTTTGTTAAATATTCTTTCACACCAAATTGTATTGCTTTTTGGGCATATTGAAAGTCTTGATAACCACTCAAGATAATCATCTTTGTTTTAGGGAAGTTTTTACACGTTTCTTGAATTAATTCAAAACCATCCATGACCGGCATACGAATGTCGGTTATTAATATATCTGGTGCTTCTTTGTCCATTATATCTAAAGCAACTTGGCCATTTGACGCACCAAAAACATCGTGTTCATCCATCTGTTTAATAGCTGCGACAATCCCTTGTCTAATCATCGGTTCATCTTCTACAACTAAAATCTTCAATGCTTACACCTCCTTCTTCTGTCTAGCAATAACCGTTAAGCCTTGATTTTTATTCGTTAAAAAGATCAAACCATAATCTACGCCATTGTTTAATCTAATCCGATCATTGATGTTTCGTAGGGCATAACCTTTCATATCCTGTTTAAACCTGATATCATCCAACAGCGCCAACAATTTAGTAATATCGGCACCAACCCCGTCATCTTCAACTTTAATATCTAAATAGTGATCGGTCGTTTTAATTTGAATAGAAATATTTCCGTGACCACGGTGTTCAATACCGTGTGTAATCGCATTTTCAATGAGTGGTTGAATTACCATTTTTACGGTTTTATAGTTTTCAATACCTGGTTCAACATCAATGTCAAAGTTAATCATGCCTTGATAGCGTACTTCCTGGATTTTTAAGTAGTGGGTAACGTAAGAAAGTTCATTCTCTACCGTCGTCACCGAACCTTCTTCTTTTAAAATCATGCGAAACAGTTGTGATAAAGAGTAAGCCATCTCCGCTGATTTTTCACTCCCCTCTGAATAACTCATCCAATAAATAGTATCCAAAGTATTGTATAAAAAGTGGGGGTTAATTTGTGCGGTTAAAGCTTTTAATTCGGCGTCTTTATTCTTAATTTCAACTTGATAGACTCTTTCAATTAAAAACTTAATTCTTTTCAGCATAGCATTGAAGCCAGATCCTAATTGGTTAATTTCGTCCGTGCCTTTTTCAGTAAACGATACATTTAAGTTATCATTTTCAACTTCTTTCATTAGTAATTCTAGACCCTTAATTGGTTTTACGATATATCTAGAGAAATAAAAGGCGACAATCAGACAGACAAACAAACTGACAAGTAAGGATCCGATAACTAATCGAGGTACAACGACATTTCGTTGAAGTAATTGCTCAAGAGAAATAAGATGAACAAGTCTAAAGGGGTATTTTTCCAATTGGCTTATTGTTTGAATATAGTCATAGTTATCGATAGAAATTTCTTTAGTTAACGGCACTACATCCTGAAAAACCTTATCATTCTGTTGTGGTAGATCCCTGCTTTCTCTTGATAAAACAACCTGCTGATTGTCGTGAATCAAATAATAATTCTCATGTAAATCTTTATTATAAGTTGTCAACAAACTATTTAAATAATCTATATCTAAATGAATGCTAATATAACCAACAGGTTCGGTGATATCTTGCAAATTTTTAATAATTCGAGAATATGTAAACAGCCCACTCTCAGCATCAATAAAATAATGGGCTTGTCCATTTAAATTTAATATCGTCTTATATTGCTCCTCACTCAAAGTAGCGCCCGATCTATTTGTATCAATTAACAAAGAACGGTTTGTACCAATGTGGATAGACTTGATAAAATCTTTAGAGCCAATAAGGTGGACCAATAACTCTTCTACTTCTCGTTTTTGTTGTTGAAAAGAAAAACTTTCGTTATCATCTTTATTTTGTAATAAATTTTGGGCCTGATTGCTTTGTATCACAAACAAAGACAGGTCATGAATATCTTCTAAAATAAAAGTTAAATTCTCGTTAATTTGAGTTACTGTACTTTTATTAGAATTAATGAGGTTAGTAATGGCCAAATCTTTGTAGTTTGAATAAGTCACTAATCCAATCAGTAACAATGGTATTAGAACTAAGATCAAGGTAAATATAAAGATACGAGATTGCAAGCTATTTTTCTTGAAAAACTTCAAGATAATCATCTCCATTAAACAATATGTATGGTGCTAATTTTTCTATATAGTAAACCATACAATCAAATAACACAAGCTTGGGTTGCACTACACTCAATTAACTTATCACATTAATCTTGAGGTGATTACATTATGTACAGACTCAGCTTAGTTTCAAAAAATCAGCTTAATCATTTAAAAAAGCTAAAATTTCTCTAAGATTCCCAAAGATTTTCTAGCTCATTATTATTCGCTATAGAGAGTCAGGCATTTGAACAAACAATCGTCAAATTAGTTATCTAAAATTCTAATATCAACTGCTAAAACCAATCATAAAGTTTGACGTCCTCGTAACAGCCCTACTGTCATCAGGTGCACCTTCAATACACTTAAGGAATAATTAGTATTAACCTAACTGAAGAAACTATCATCGATTGTCCTGCACATATTTCCTATCAGAATATAATTGCTGGTGCAGTCTGTATGAAAAAAAACCGAGGATTATTAATCTTTTAACGGTGTGGCCAATCTTTCTAGAATCACTCTCTGATGATTATTAACAGCTTGTCTTAAATCTCATTCCAAAGTTGATCGAGATTTATATTATATATCTTCACTGTTATTCGATCATTCCACCTATAACACTCTTGAACTTCTCCGTATCCACAGTGTGGATAAATTAATATCCCTCTGAGATCTTCATCCTGCGGCTGGTGCATGAGATAAGTGACAATTTGATAAAGATGCTTACTATGAATACTTTGCTTATCAAAGTATTGGTGAAACATATTTTGATAGAACTTAACATCTATCACTATCCGTTTACTATCATTTTGATGAATAAGAGATAAGTCTGTCCGCATTTTTGGAAGTAATGATTGGTTCCTATAAGGTGACATTGTAAGATTTTTTACTCAACCGCATAACCGGACTGTTCCCGTTGATAAAAGTAAAGTAAATTTTTTCAAATAAATTATGCATCTCGCTTGGAGATAATTGTACGGTGAACAAGTTCCAATCACCATGTTGATGAGAAAGCAATCGCAGCTCATAAAGTAATTGCCCCAGATGTATCATCTTTTATATTGAGAAATTTCTCTTGCTCAATGGCTTAAACTCATAAGGCGTGACTTGTTTAAACCAATCAGTTTCTTCGATATCTCTTGGTTTAGTAGTTAAAAAAGAATGACCAGTCGTGCATCCTGCCCATAATTGGAAATCATTTTGTATCTCCTGATTAATTTGCTCCGTAACTTTTAATATCTTTTCAATCAGCATACGCGATACCTCTTGATTTTCAAAGTGACGTTGCCATTTTCATTATAAAAACGAACCATATCTTCAATACTCACTAGAAGATATGGTTCGTTCTATTATAATCAAGTTATTTTACTGATCTTATAGCTTAAATTGATTTACAATATCACTTAATTCTTCAGCCATATGAGAGAGAGACTCAGAAGAAGCCGCAATTTCTTCCATCGATGCACTTTGTTCATCAGAAGCGGCAGCAACAGTTTCGACGTCACTTGCCGACTGCATCACATCATCCGTTGTTTCTTGACTGCGCTTCACCATGTCGGTTGTACCTGGCTTATGCTCTGAATAGCACCAAGCATCTCTTTCGTCCGTGAAACAATATCCGTTGTCGCTGATTGAATCGCATCAAAGGCTTTACCCGTGCCATCAATTTTTTGTTGACCTTCAATCACAACGGTCTCGTTTTCTTTCATCATGTCGACGGACTTTTCAATCTCTATTTGGATTTTTTCAATCAACGTACGAATATCGGTCGCCGATTGACTCGATTCTTCCGCTAATTTTCTTACTTCGTCTGCGACGACCGCAAAGCCTTTTCCGTGCTCGCCCGCGCGGGCGGCTTCAATCGCGGCATTTAAGGCAAGTAAGTTCGTTTGTTCAGCAATATCAGTAATAACGTTAATAATTTTACCAATTTGTTTGGATTCTTCCCCGAGCTTGTGTACAGATGTCGATACATTAGACGTTGTACCCTTAATGTTCGTCATGACTTTTGCACTCGCTTTAATGCCTTCTTGTCCACGTTCTACTCGCTCAGCAGACGTTTCAGCTGATGTATTCACTCGACTAATACTGTCTTCAATACTATTAATCCGCTCCGCAATCGTTTCAACGGTCGTCATCGATTGTTGAGCCATCTGACTTTGACGATCTGAACTTTCAGAGACGGACATAATTGATGACGCAATTTGCTCCGTTGCTTTATTCGTCTCTTCACTGCTTGCGCTTAGTTGTTCAGACGAAGCAGCCAAGGTATGCGACACGCTTGAAATTTTACCAATCATGTCACTAAGATTGTTTTTCATAAGATTTAAACTTTCAGCTAAATCATTGATTTCATCTTGACGTTTATACACCAGATCAGGCATGTCTAGTTGATTTTGACTAAGGTCGAGTAGGTACGCTCTGATTGCTTTAATTGGGCGTGAAATATGGTTAGCAAATAGAACGGAAAAGATAATGCCTACAATTAAGGCAATAGTCGTTGTGATCACGACGGTCCACAAAATATCTTGTGAGCCTTCATTAAAGTCTTCCATATAAGAACCTGCTGTTACCACCCAGCCCCAGTTAGGGTCGAGTGCATTGTACATGATTTTATCTCCAATACGATTGGGGTCATCTGGAAAAGCCCAAGCATACGTCGTAAAACCACCACCATCTAGAGCGGCCTGGATTTGATTTTGGACAAGGAATTGACTCGCGGTCTTGAACATCCCAGACATTTTCGCCTTCAATTGTTGGGTGAGCGACTTCTAGCCCTTCTTGGTCATAAATAACAAAATAACCGTTCTTACCTAAGTCAATCGTTGATGTCACCGGTCGTGTACCATCTGCTTGACGTTCGCCAAGTAAATACACTTTGACTTGTTCTTGCGCTTCTTCAAGTGTGAGTTGACCGCTCTTTACTTGTTGGTCCATAGAATCTATTAACTGAAGTGCCATTTCCACTGCATTTTGAATGGTTGTTTCACCTGAGGTGTTTAAGTGGTCACTGGCCGAATAGTAACTGACCATACCAATCGTTAAGCTTGGAAGTAATAGAAGTAACGTTGTAATAATCAATAATTTTTTTCGAATATTAAGTCTCATAGTAAAGTTCCTCTTTTCATCTGTCTATCTAAATTAATATCGTCTTAACAGGTGAAAAGTAAAAGCCCTTTGACTAATATTTTAGATGCCTAACAATTAATGATTATCAGATTGCTCATTAATATGGTTACAAGCTGTATCTATCTAGCAACGAATAATTGAAAGCAGCGGCCTGATTATAACTAAACAACAAACGGGTGTAACGATGTTGCACTTACGCTGATTGACGCTTCTATCTGTTTGGTCTAGAATTAACCTAAACATTCGCTCGGATTGCACGCGCGTTCGAAATGATGAATAAGCAGATAACTAATGGAGGTCCATAATGAATAATAATGATTTATTGATTAGGTTAAGATATGCGCTTGATTTAAAAGATGAAGAAATGGTCGACATTTTCGCCTTAGGTGAAGAGAAGATTGACAAAGAAACGGTCCAGGACATGTTAACAAAAACGAACGGAAAAACAGATGATACCGATGCATTCACTGAAAATGAATACGAGATAGCTTGCACGAACCCACAGTTGAATGCTTTCTTAGATGGCTTCATTATCTTTAAACGCGGTAAACAAGACCCCGCTAAAAAAGCGCCGCAAAAAGTCAGCTTAACAGATGAAAATGTTAATAACTTGGTCTTAAAGAAAGTAAAGATTGCTTTAACACTGACGAGCGATGATATCTTAGCGCTTTTAGAGAAAGCGGGTATTTCAATCTCCACTAGTGAATTGAGTGCTGTACTGAGAAAAGAAGGCCATCGTAATTACAAACCTTGTGGGGACCGGTACATGAGGAACTTCTTAAAGGGGTTAGCGCTTGAATACCGGCTTTAAATTCTACTAATAGCAGTAATTTAAATACAAACGTTAGTACAGTTTTTTTGAATGCTTAGATCCTCGATGTTTGACGTGCTCGTTTATAGATTTACCAATCCTATTATTATAATTATAGTATAAAAAAGGATATTTTAGGGTTGGCATATCATAAGTATACTTTTTTCCATATATTTATATTCACTTTAAATAAAGTTTATACATTTGACTTTACAATTCAAGTGTAATTAATAAGTTATACTAGACTAGAGAGTTTCGTTAAAGTCGGTTAAACCTGTGGAAATGAGAGCACGTCACATGGGCCTAACATTGAAAGAATAAGATTTAGTCGATATATCAAGTTCTCCTTAACCTGGGTGACTCTATCTTCCGTTCAACTGTTTGCTTCCGGCTTCCTTTAGATTCTTCCTCATAGAAGACACCCATGCCTGCGCACACAAGAGGTAAAAGCTTAAAAGTGAAAGGTTTTACCTCGCTATTATTTCATTTTCTCCTATAAACCGTCTCATTCTCTCACTTATTTTGATACTTCCTCAATTGAAGTTCTGTGATAATTTTACTTATTTGCTTCAACTTATTTATTTTCGAAAACTCTTTTAACATGTACAGAAATGAGCTAATCATTATCATAGTTCCTAAAATCAACATATAAAGTTTAAATAATGGCATTCCAACTTCATTATTCCCATTCATCAACTCTCTTAAGCTATATGTTAACAATCCTGTAATTAAAACTGAAACAATTAGTTGTCTTATGATAATAGAAAGGGGAATCTTCTTGCTATCTTCAAGAAGTTTAATCTCTTTTACCAATAACGTATCTATTAGTTGGTAATCTTCCTCAGAGTTTATTTTGACATTTTCTTTTATACATAGATCAATTTTTTCTATTTTATGTTCTTCGTATTCGTTTATACTTTTATAATCACTAACTATAATTTTCTGGTGAATATAACTAGCATAAACAATTGAACTGAAATAGAAACTCACAGTCAATACCATCATTAATGTACTTATTATTCTATCATCTACTGTTAAACTTAAGTAAAAAACACCTGGCAACGCTATAATAACAATATATGGAATTATAATGAACTTGTTTTTCTTAAAACTATAAATAAATCTACGCACTAATCCGTAATTTTCATTGTAAACCTTCAATAAGTCAGCAATTAACATTTAACCTCTCCTCATATTCAGACTCAAGTGACTACTGCCAATGATATTTACCAGGCTTGCCAAGAAATGTACCAACGTATGACAAATGACTTACCATTACTCGTATGGATCTAGATTTTATATTGAGCAGCGGGCATGGTTACCTCATTGGTCTGATTCAGCATGAATTCAGTTGATTCTCTGGCCAAGAACCATGTCCGCATGAGGTTCGGTGTGAAGCCATTGGATCTCTCTAGAAATCTCCATGATATATAGTTATTTTAACGTGCTGATGAATAGGTTCGGATTGGGTGGTAAATACCTTAGTATGTGGTGCTAAATAACTTGTCACTAGTGGTAATGTATATAGCATAATTGAAATGTAGTTTATCGTAATTAATTCTTGTTGGTAAAATACGGCCAAAAAGTCATGCTCACAGATGAAAATGTTAATTCCTTTGCCTTAAACAAAGTAAATATTGCTTTAACATTTACGAACAATGGTATTTTAGCGCTTGTAGATAAATCTAGTATTTTGATTTTGACTATTGAATTGAGTGCCGTATTGAGAAAAGAAGACACAGCAATAACAAACCTTATGATGATCGCTATATGAGTAACTTCTGAAAAGAACTAGTATTTGAACACCCGCATTAATTTTCGATACTAACAACTATAACAATGCGAATAATATCCTGCCCGCTACCAATAAAATCTGAGAGGCTATTATGAATAATTGTAATAAAGGTGTCATACTGTTAGCATGTAAAGCAATTAGAACACCATTTCTTTGATTAAAATATATATTTAATTTTATACCAAAGATTCTTATATTTAACTCATTACTAATTCTTTAACAAGACTATTAAACCAAATCTCATCATTAACATTGCGCTGTTTATCCATTAGAAAAACTTTTATATTACTAGTTGAATTTAGACGCAATTTTTCTTGATAATATCTTTCGATTTGGGTATTCGTTTCATTACTATCTTTATAGTGGAAGATATAAAGTTTTTTATTTTCTTTTTCTACTAAACTCCTAAACAAACCATTTATATGTCCATCATCGCTATTAAACCCATATCCTATAACACTTATAATGTCAGAATCGATAAAGTGATCATATAGTTCAACGTATTTACGAGACATTTCTACAGAAGTTAAAGGCTTTACCCCACTTTGGGTAAACATAAATGGCACTAAGATTCTTCCTTCTTCTTCAATAGCTGATGGTATTGTTAATATTTCATTTTTATAAGGATCATAATAATCATTGACACTGCCATTTAAATGATACACCGGAGTCTGTTCTATACTTGTTCCTTTAATTACTTGTTTAACAAAATTATTATAGTTAGTTGTGCCAACTGCAATCAAGTTAAATTCTTCTTGTAAATCTATCAAGTCATGATAATATCCGGGACCGTCCTTTAACCTTTGTGCATCAATGTTGACATTTTCTATAATATATCGTTGAACAGTATGAAGAAAGATAGCAATACGACTAAATTTAGCCCAGTGCGCTTTAGGATTATAGAGATATCTAAAATGGCTATCTATTAATGATTGATAATCCATTGCTTGACAGTATATGTCTTCTAAAATGGATCGTCCTAACTCTTTAAAAATTGTTATTCCCTCTGTAGTATCATCTATTTCAATAGGTTGCTCTTCAATTATAATCTCCATACCTGTTTGTCCTACACCTTGATAATTTAATGAGAAAATACCAGTTAAATCATCAAATACACTGATTTCATCGGGAGCTTGGGTAAATAATTCTTCATTTAGTTGAGAAACTAAATTTTGACCAAACGCCCCAACCAATAGTTCTAAAATAGCACGAATAATCCTCTTCAAGTACCTATCCTGAGGATGAATTTGCAATAACCTTAAAAATGCTGAAAAATAAGCAGAATCAAACAATGGAACTTGAGTAGCAAGTTTTTCATTTAATCTTATGGTCTGACTATACCTCTTTTGACCAATTTGTTCTTCTGTCTCTTCAGTGAATTTACTATTAATAATGTTATCTGTCACTGTCCAATCGCTTAATAGCACTAAAACATTTTCATCAAAGTTGTTAAGATAATTTAAAATATTCTGTCTTCTATTCTCTAAACTAGATGCAATCAGACCTTCAAACTCACCTTTACCAAATACATTTAATCTTTTATTTGCATAATTATCAGGTAACCATTGAGTAGCCAATTGAGACATTCTATCTATTGAATGAATTTTTTTTCGGAAAATTTCTTTGTCCTCTTCATTTGAAGTTCTAAAGATATCCAATGCAAATTTCCCTCCAGAAGGTAAACCATACCCTATTTCTGCACCTGCACCAAAAAAAATAGATAATTTCGGTAAACTCATAATATCCCTCCACATTTTTTTATTTGTTCGAAAAAAGCTAACCACACTACTTCAACAAATCACCTAAAAAGTCTAAGAAAATGTTAATATAGCAATTTCAGAGCTAATATTCTTCTTTAATTTAACTTAGAAGATTACAGCTCCCTATCGCCATATATACAATTATTTCATAGGGTATTTATATTAGACATAGCAATATCGCCTTAACATTATGATAATTCGGCACTTAATGTACTCATTTTCATTAAATTAAACCCAATAATTCTAACTTGAAACTATTCAAAAATTTACCATCTAATGATACATTATAATATACCGCTAAAAAACAAAATGCAGATAATATATATCACAAATCTATATATAGTATTTCGTTTTGTATAACTATCATTTCATATTAGTGTAGTATCGTTTAATTACCATTATAAAACCATATCTTTTTATAGACAGGCTCATTTATGTTACTAAGTTAACAACATACTACAATCAAGATTATTTCAACTCGTTATCTAATGGCACAACTTGCTCATCCAGCACTTTACGCCACGCTCGCTTCATCATTTGCGGATACTTAAATGGTTTAACATCTGGATGCTGTTCTTTATAAGCCTCATAGTCTTTACTTTCAATAATGCTTTTAACGTTCGGAATAGATTCCATACCATACACATATTGAATGGCTGATGCATGTAGTTCATTTACTGAAACATGCCATGTACTCGCAAATGCATCAATCACTTCGTTTTTCTGATCAGTAAAAATTGACGCTTTATCGCAAAGATATCTTCTGATTGATCAATATTATCGTGATCAATCGCATTTAATATCTCTCGGTAAACCTCTTTAACCACTTCTGTTTTGTTCAACTTCTGGAGGGCTTTTTCGATCTCCTCACGGACATCAGCACTGTTGGCCGCATAAGTGCCTAGTAATTGATCAATATAAGCAGCATCGATGTCATAGAGCTTCGTTGAATTGTCACTATAAAACGCGATATCAGAGAAATCCGGAGCATCATCTTCATCTTTTTCATCGATATCAACGAGGGAACCTTTAACCGTTTCATAAACACCCGCTTGTTCTTTTAAGATAGAGACTTGTTGTTGCATTGCCTTTGATTGATCCATCTCATTATTATAATCATCATAAGTAACAAGCGCTTCATAGGCGTTATTAAGCTCTTGATAAGCTTTAACATATTCTATCCGGTCTTCCAGTGGTGTTTGCTCATCCATCTTCCCTGGGATAACCGTAAATTCATTGATTTTTTTATAGGCTTGTTTGAACCGTTTCTTTGATTCATCATACGTAGGATAAATCAACCCTGATTCATCCCTTGCTTCAGAGTAAAGTTTTGTCGCATTGGCTACATTCTGTTCCATCTTATACGGTTTACGGAATGTGACAATTAATCCTTTTGTCTTTTCGGGATAGTCCGATTCGTCCGTGAGAATGCTTGTATGAGTCCAGCATACTCCAAGTTACGATCAACAAAAAGCGTTTGCACCGTCGGTGCATCAAAGCCAGTGAGTAACCGGTCAACAACAATAACTAAATCCACTTGACGACCAAATTGTTTAAACTCCGCTCTCTTTCGTGCCAATCGGTTATTAATATCCCCGTTATAGCGTTCAATATCAGATAACGTCCAAGTTGTATCATAATAGCCGTTATACTCTTCTATAATCTGATTCATTTCACTTTGTTTGCCTTCGGCATTCTCTGTATTTTCATCTAATGATAGGTGATCGCAATCCGCGGGAAATCTGGATCATTCATCGTGCGTCCTTGACGGATAGGATGGTCAGGAAACGACTGCTCTAACCAATTTGCTTCTTTTGTCATTACTTTAATCGCATAGTAATACTTCTTCGCCATCTCAATCGAGCTTGTCGTTAGAATCGCTGACTTTGTTGGGTGACCATTTCTAAAATCAAACTTTGTGTACGCGTTATCTGGACGAAAGATTTTACGAATGACTTTATCAATGTGCTCATCACGTTCATATATACTATTATCTAAGTATTTCTCTTTCTCTATGCCATCCATCTCATCAATGACACGATTCACTTGTTCAGGTGTCGATGACATATACTTATCGCTCAGCTTTAATTGTTGGAAAATCATATTATCTAATGATGTCGGTTCAATCGTAGTTTCGTGTTCCACTTGAAAACCTAGCACTGAACCATCTTCTAAAGCATTTTTAATTGTATAGGTATGTAACACGTCACCATATTGATCATACGTTGTTCGTGCTAATTGACCTTTGGCTTGTTTTTTATTTTCTTCAAATATGGGTGTACCCGTAAAACCAAACCACGTTGAGTTAGGAAGAAGGCTTTAATTTCTTCCATGTTCTCGGCACTTAAGGCCCGGTGACATTCATCCACGATAAAAACAATGTGTTGACCCATCAGTTTTTTATAACGATTGGTGCCCTTTTGTTCTTCTTGTTTTTTCGCATATTTCAAGGCGGAATCAAGTTTTTGTCTCGTTGTTACAATGACAACATTAGAGTTTGCCTCTGCAAGTAATGTGTTACTTAGCTCTTTTGAACTCCCTGTCCCAACAATTAAACTATTTGAAACAGCAGTCCCTGTCGACATCCCTGTATTAAACTCTGAGGCAAACTTCGTGAACTCGCTCGTGGTTTGATTATCTAAATCTTTACGGTCCACCAACATAATCGTTCGGTCAATCCCAGACTTTCTTGCGAGTAGCTTCGTCGAAACAAAACTCGTGAGTGTTTTACCTGAGCCGGTCGCATGCCAGACATAACCGGATTCGTGTTTATTTGCCGAAACAAATAATGCTTCAATCGCATGGACTTGGTACGGATGTAAGACCATTAATATTTTATTATCTTGGTCTTCACTCACAATCGTATAATGCGCAATCAACCGGTGGGCATCAGGAATGTTTAACATCTGTTTACAGAACTCATATAAGTTTTCAACCTTTTTATTGTCTTTTGTGCGCCAGCTAAATAAGAACTTCCGGTGCATATTCTTTGGCAAGGCATTCGCAAAGTAACGGGTCGTTTGTTCATTCGACACGACAAAAAGCTGTAAGGTTGAAAAGATATTGTTTCGAAACATACCTTCTTCTGCATATTTCTTTACTTGATTAAACGCTTGATAGACCCCGTCTTTGGCCGTGACTTTCTTTAACTCAATCTGAACAATCGGTAACCCGTTAATTAATAACGTCACGTCAAAACGACGATCCCGGCCATTCTCTCGACTGCTTTGTTTCGCAATTTGATTCACGACTTCATAACTTGAGATACCCCCACCAATGTCTTGGTTTGAGTAAAGAATGAGTGAGGCTGAACCTAACTGACTATCTTCTCGTTCGATCGTGATTCTCGCAATCCCGTTTTCACCTTTTAACCATTTAGCTGCATCGAATGGGGTTTGCGTACGCAATAATAACTCGGTCTTTACTGCCTCAAACTCTTTATCCGTTAACGGCTGTTCATTGAGTTCAGATAGGTTATTGTGTGTAATCTTTTGACGTAAGTTCGCCCACAGATCAGCTTCTGACTTTAAGTCCGACCGATACGTCCATTGATTATGTCCTTCACCTAAGACATCAATCAAATGCGATTCAATTTCTGCTTCTTCTCGGTGTGTGAATTTTTGCATCAAGCTCACCTCCTAGACAAACATTTTTTGTAGAAAACCTTTTTTCGTTTCTTGTAGTAACTCAAGTTCACGTTCGTTTTTAGCGATTAAGTCATCAAGTTGTTTGAAGAATTCTCCGATTTGTTGTTGTTCTTTTATTTCTCTTGGGAGTAATATTTTTCTCTTTAATAATTCCGACTTAGTTATTCCCTTGATTGAAGTGCCTTGTAGTTTGTTTACCACCTTAATAATGTTTAAATATAGCGAGTAAAGAGCAAAATTTATATCAACATTTAACTTAGACAGTGATAAGAAATCTTGACTTGTAGCATAAATATAAGGAATTAATGCAATTTTCCCAACACCAACTCTAGTAACAACCGCAATTGAATTAGCGGGTATAATTTTGGCTGCAGAATTATTGATAGAATCTTCATTAATATACTTAGTAGGGATATCAACATTAAAATTATCTAGCCTTAAGTCACTACTTTGAAGCCAAGGAATTGTACCTTTCCAATAACTTTCAACTGACGTTTTAGGTGTTCCTCCACCATATGTTTCATTAGCTATATCATCAACCTTCTTAATTTCCCATTCCTCACTAAACCCATCAAACCGAACCCCCGGGACAGACTCTCCATCCTTCGGAAACATCTTTTGCAAGAAACCTTGCTTGCTCTGTTTTAATTTTTTGATTTGATGTTGCTGAAGGGCAATACGGTCATCGAGTTGTTTGAAGAATTCACCGATTTTTTGTTGTTCTTGAATATCAGGATATAAATAATCAAATTTTAAGACATTTGTCACACTTATTCCGAATACCTTCATCCCTGTTCCTGTTCTATAACCATATTTTCTGAATGATGAAGATTTTAATAAATAGTATAGATATAGTGAATCAGCTTTTTTCGGTCTTAATGCGATTGTATGAAGACCCGCTACAATATTAAATGGAATCTCATCAATTATTACTGCAGGTGTTGCAATTCCCTGATAATCTTCGGATGCATCTGCTAATATCAAATCGCCTTTTTGTAAAGTTTCATAATCTCCTGGAACGATATATGGAATATTAGATGCTCTATCTACCTTATCAGCTACCTTTGTATGAATATCTCCATAATGTATATATTTAGTTCCAGTTTCAGAATTAGATTCCACACTTCTAGATAAAGAATAAGATTTTACCCTGACAAAAATTTTTTCGAAACTTAATTTCTTTAGTTCACTTTCAAGAGGACTAAAACCTATGTTTGGCGTCTTTTTATTAATCATTCTTAAACACCTCTAAAGCACCCTTAATCCACTCTTCATCTTCATCACTGTACTGTAATGATGAAATGGCTTCAAAAAGACTTTTTTCTAGCTCTTTCTTGCTTTCACGCACTTCTTTTATCTCTTTTCCAACGGATTCCATATCGACTGGCTCTTCTTCTTCAAACGTATCAACATAACGCGGTATATTTAGGTTATAATCGTTTTCTTTGATTTCATCAAAGTTTGCCAAATAAGCGTATTTCTCAACCTCTGCTCTGTTTTTATATGTTTCGATGATTTTCTCAATATTCTCTTTTGATAGTTTGTTTTGATTCTTGCCTTTAATAAAGTCATTGCTTGCATCAATGAATAAGACATCACGATTGGTTCTGTTTTTCTTTAAGATAATGACCGTTGTCGGAATGGATGTACCAAAGAAAAGATTGGCCGGCATTCCAATGACCGCATAAATACTTCCGTCTTCTAAGAGCTTCTTACGAATCGTTCCTTCTGCTGCCCCTCGGAATAACACACCGTGTGGTAAGACAATCGCCATCGTACCTGTTTCTTTTAAATGATAGTAACCGTGTAAAACAAACGCAAAGTCTGCTTTTGATTTTGGCGCAAGTTTACCATAACGGTTAAAACGTGAATCATCTAAAAACGTTGCGTCTGCCGACCACTTCGCTGAATACGGTGGATTCATGACAACTGAATCGAACGTATACGGTTCATCAGTTGGCCAGTCTTTATTTAACGTATCACCGTTACGCACATTCATATCTTCTGCATCGACACCGTGAAGAATGAGGTTCATTTTTGCCAGATTAAACGTTGTTGTATTGAGCTCTTGACCATGATATTTCACTTTATCTGGATGGTTTAAATAATGACGAACATTTAACATCAGTGAACCTGACCCCATCGTTGGATCAAACACACTAAAGAGTTTTTTATCTTCTTGACCAATGGCGACGATACGTGCCATCATATCAGAGACCATATGCGGGGTATAGAATTCACCCGCTTTTTTACCAGCTTCTGAAGCGAATTGACTGATAAGGAATTCATACGCATCCCCGATCACGTCCCCTTCATAACCCACAACATCGACATCATTTAATTTCTTTAATACTTCTGTGATCGTCACATTACGTTGTTGGTCATCAGAACCTAATTTTTTAGATGTTAAATCAACATCGTCAAACAAGCCATTAAAGGTATCATATTTGGTTGATAGTTGAATAAAGGCTTTATTTAAATCGTTTAACTGAAAAACATTCTGTTTCGCTTGGTCTGCGAGTACATTAAATAAATACGCTGGTTCAATATCATAACCAAGTGTATCAATTAAAGTCGCCAACAAGTCTTCCTTTGTATCTTCATCGCTGAGTAATTCTTGATAAAGTTCTTTCTGCTTTTCTTGTGTTGAATATGTATCTAGTGATTCATCAGCAAGTTCTACGACTTGAACAAGTAATTTATCTGATAGATACTTATAGAAGATTAACCCCAATAAGTAATTCTTGTATTCTGATGCATCCATCTTGCTGCGCAGGTTATCTGCGGCACTAAATAATCGTTGATTTAATTCTGCTCCCATAGTTATAACGCTCCTCTTTGTTTAAATACATACATATCATACTTTTTAACATTGTATGCTTTTTACGTGTTTAGTTTTGAGTTTATAATATGTTCAATACTAAGCTACTGTTGAAAAAGCACCATCTCTTTTATCGTAGATCCATCATCCACTCTCTTGAGACCGTGCTTTTATCCTATTTTCACCTCGACCATATACAGATTCATTCTAAATTTCCGTCTCAATGTTCACCGTTTGTTTAATCTCATTCAATATCGGTGTCAGAAGGTCAATATCTACTTTTTCAGATTCTACAGTGAGTATTAGTGAATATCTTGCTTTTTTATGGCTGGCGCCTAAATGTTTTCTTTTCCTCCACCATCCATTCACTGGATAAACCGCTATGTAGCGTTGAGCCGCCATTTCACTAGCATAATCTTCCCAGATATCGGAATGTATCGATCCCATACTCTGATTGTTTTTACCAAGCGTCCAGTTTATTCCTGGATCTTCTCCTTTATCTTCTTTACTATTTCTAACCTTCTTATTTATTTTTTTAGTAAATTCATCCTTGTCGGAATGGCCATTTAATGCAAATCTTAGTCCGTGTGATTGATATAAAAATTTGTCTCTCCAACCAATCTCCCCAGGGCTTGGTTCTATAAAGTAAGATAGGGTTACTTTCATTTTTAATTTTACATCTTCAAATTTATCAGAAAGAAGTAAATCTGTAGGCCAAGGGATTTTGTGTAAGTGCATTTCATTCATACTGTCACCCTCAAAGGGCTGTAGTTCATCTTCAATGATCATCGCTACTCTATTGTTACTTGTATTGATTGCTCTGTCGTAATCAGGTACACCATAGCCACACGTTCTCAGCAATTTTGTGTAATCAGATTTTTTATCCGTCTGTAGAAATTGTTGTTTCATCTCTGGTGTCCAATCTGCGGAATGGATCATTAATCCTCTAATAGTTTCTGACCAATATTCAGGATAGATACTCCTTATTTTAGCAGCCATATTGGCGGCAAAAGCCGTCGCAGCACTTGTTGCCCAAATGATATCGAACAAGTTCTTAGTCACATCATGACCGGTTGTTAAAATTGATGTCGTATCATCCTGATAAGCTTGCTCATCCGATAACACAGCAGTTCCCCCATCTAAGACAATCTCAGGTTTAACCGGCCATCTACTATTATCCCATTCCCGAGATGTTCTTGAGTAAGGTGATAGTTGACCAAAAGAGGCTATATTCTCTTGATTTTTATCTTCTGTGTTAACATACGCTCCAACAGTTATGGCATTCCAAGATTGTGCAGGATCAGAAATACCTGTTTGGATGTTCAAGTCTGGATAGTTACCTTTCTCAAATGGAGGAGCAATATTACCACCAGCAACAACAAAGACTTTTCTATCTTCATCAAATCTACCTGCAATTAGTTCATCCAACGCACCTGACCAAGAACTTGGTCTACCATCAGTCAATGCATAATCATTTGCCGTAATAGCCATACAATAGACCCTTATTCTATCTGGATTATCTATCGTCAAATCACTGACGGATTCTTGGATGATGCGCCATAAAGATGTTCATCATTCGCGCCACGATCAGGTAGTACTTTAACAGATTCAATTTGATGTGGAATCTTTATACTCTCAATACCTTCAAGGAGTTTTTCTAAATAACCATAAGCAATAACCCTGACATGTTTGTTCCATGGCCTTTTACATCGAAACCATCATAATTTTCAAAATAACTATGGACATCTTCATCACTACAGATTCTTTCTAATAAAGGGTGGCCCGTATTAATACCTGTATCAAACAAGCTGACATAAATACCATTGGCCTCTACCTCAACCATACTGAGTAGTTCATCAACAAATTTGTGTTGATCTTCCACGTCTAGCTCAATGAAAAAAGGGGTCACTTCTACTGACTTACGAAATTCTGCAATGTGGTCTGACCTTTTAACTAATACTGATAAGTCTGTTTTTGATACTTTTAGTATAAATACAGTTCTTTCCTCAAAAAGAATCTGTTCATTTTTTATCTGTATGTTTAATGATGCCACTAAACGTTTAAAATCTGCAATAACCGTTTCATCTACTGAATCAACCCAAATTTCACACCATACCTTTTCAGCATCTGTGGGGATCCATTCTGTATTACCTGTCCAAAAAGATTCTAGAATAACCGCCTCTATGTTACTTATTGAGCGTACTAAATCATTATTTGTAGGGTTTTTATTAGGTAAGCCTAAAGTCGCTTCATACTCTTCTAGCTTTTTCAAAAACTTATTTGCATTCTTTTTAGGTAATGACATTACAACTTGTTCTACGTTTTCAACGTCTCCTGTACTATTTTGTACAGGTATTTCACGGATGTTCATAACTTTTGACTCGATTTTTCTATTTTCTAAACTATCAAATTTAAGACGCAACCCGGGTTCACCCGTAATCTGGAGGTATAACTTTTCTCTTTCCTCAAAGCTTTTAACTTTAGAATCAGTGACTACTTGATTAAATTTATTTTGTAGTATTTTTATATGACTGAGTTCGTCTTGCCTATTCGGATAAGGATCTTTCCCCCCACCGTTTTTACTCACAGTGGTAAACGCCATACTTTCCTTTGTGTTTTTTAGGTTTAGATGCTTCATTAGCTATTCACCTCATGATACACAGATTGTCTATCAGCTAAAGATTGTATAACCATTTCTTTCGAAATGTTTTCAAGATCATTGATAATACAGTCTTTGATTAGGTTATCGCATGCTGTGACTATTTCTGAATGACTTAAACCTTGAGCCATCTCTACAAAATCATCATAATTTTTTTCTGGATAATAGTTATTCAGTCGTTTAGACATAAGTTGTTTGATCTCATCGTGAGAAGGTTTGTCATAGAATAATATGTCATCGAACCTTCTATATAACGCTTTATCTAGACTTGTTACAGAGTTGGTTGCGGCTAATATCAAACTGCGCGAATGAACATTCTCGACTAATTGTAGGAACGTATTTAACACGCGTCGAATTTCGCCTACATCACTATCTCTATATCTTTCGCCACCGATCGCATCAAATTCATCAAAGAGATAGACCGCGTTCATATGTTCAATCGTATCAAATACTTTACGTAATTTCGCTGTTGTCTCTCCCATATATTTTGTTGTTAGTTTATCGGTATATATGATACCTAATGGCATATTTAAAGCTTTTGCTAGGACAGACGCCGTCATTGTTTTTCCTGTTCCCGGATCTCCCGCTAGCAGTATTGTTTGGTTTGGTTTTAATCCATGCTTTCTGAGTTTACCGCTATTCTTGTTTTCATTAATAATTTTAGTTAACTTACTTGATAATTTTTCATTTAATACCATATCACTTAAATTAATTTTTGGCTCTTTGAATTCGATTAAATCATTACTTTTAGAAAATTGAATGATGTTATTTTCTGTTTTTCTCGATTCATCAGCAATGTTTTTTAAATCTTTGGCTAAATTGGTGTTCCCTTTCCGCGCTTCATACGCAGCAAGTTGTTTCACGAGGGTATCAAACCTATTTTCATCATGGCTGTAATGTGATTTAATTAAACTTTTTATTTGATCTGCATTTGCCATTTATGACACCCCTTTTCTAATTTGCGCTCTTCTTTAGTATACCAATTTTATTATTAATATGATATCTATTGAGATTATTTCCGTATTATTAATACACCAAATATCTACAGGTGAAGTGTCTAAAACTCCTTCCTGATGTATATACTCAATATCTCTTACTTATTCAAATGATTATTTTCAATAAATTGATCAAAGTCATCATCTTTAACCTGATTAATTCGATACTGATTAAATTTATCGTATGCATCAACAGCAATTTTTTCAGCAACTGCTCTTGACACCTTACCAGCGTTCTCGAGTATGTCACGATCATTAAATTGTAGAAAGGCATTTAATTTGTCAGTCCAATCTTTCATGTGCAATGGGCGTTGCCGCTCTGCTTGGTCTTCAGCATAGTCTAAATACATTGTAACAATGCGATTGAGTGACTTTAATTCCTTTTCAGATAAGTAATTCTTAGCCACTTTCACATCTTTCTTCCGTACTTTATCACCGTCCCAATTGGTTAACCCCATATTGGCTTTCTCTGCATCCGCTCGATCTGAGATAAGTTCAGCTGCTGTTTTACCATGAATAGCAAAGTGTAATTTATTTTGAACGGTCGCAAAGAATTGTTGTGTGACCTCTGCATTAGGATCATAGTCTACTGAAGTCGCATAAATATCCGTAATCTTGTGATAGAACCGCTTCTCTGATGAACGAATATCTCTAATACGTTCAAGTAATTCATCAAAATAATCTTCTCCGAAGTTACGCATGTCTTTTAGACGTTCATCATCCATCGTAAATCCTTTAACGAGATATTCATTCAAACGTTCTGTCGCCCACTTACGAAACTGTGTCCCTCTATGGGAGCGAACGCGGTAACCAATGGCTAGAATCATTTCAAGATTGTAATGCTTGGCTTTTCTTTTTACTTCTCTTGTTCCCTCATTTTGAACTTGTAAGTAAAACTTACAAGTTGCTTCTGCGTCTAATTCCCGTTCTTCATAGATGTTTTTCACATGAAGCGTAATATTTTGAGGTGATGTTTGAAATAATTCTGCGATTGCCTTCTGTGTCATCCAAACTGTTTCATTTTCTAACCTTACATCAATTTTGGTGTGTCCGTCTTCTGTTTGATAAATAAGTAAATTGCTTTCATTCTCCAATTCATTCACCTCCTGTTTTTGATTCGTTTTCTTGAAAACAAAACCTTGCGAGAACATCTAGACCTTTAAGTTTTTTATTCTCGGTTTGTCTTTTGCGTGATCCATTCCTCTTTTAATATCCCATAACTTATCGAATCATAGTATTGTTCATTTACGATTCGCGCCTTTCTATATACCGCTTCTTTCTTAAACCCCAGTTTTTCAGCCAGTTTCATCATTCGTTTATTTCCAGACCAAGTAGATAATCCAAGTCTCACAAGTTTTGGATTAACAGAAAAGATCTCATCATTCCACATGCTTAACGCTTTTGAACCTATGTTATTTCCCCAATAGTTTTCATTAAAGATAACGATACCGATTTCCATCCAAAGTGTTTCTACTGACTTCCAGTACCAGTTCACTTGACCGATGATCTCATCTATCTCTTTATTGACTATGACCTTTTTATTTTTGAGTACATTCTTTTCACCCTGCAACAACCGCTCTTTTATATCCTCAATATATTCCTGTAAGTCAGATTCACTTAGCTTCTTGTAATAAGGTCCATTATATTTATGGAATTCCCGAGATGGATGATTCCAATACAAATAGTCTTCTAAGTCTTTCAACTTTAATTCTCTTAATATTATATTTGGTGATTCTGCCATGTTAGCTCCTTTAGGTTAGTCAGATCATTCATTTAGTGCCTCTATTTTCTTCTATAATCATAAACATCCCTGTGAATATTCAATCTCATATCATTAATGATAATTGTATCGTCATCAAGCCATTCAATATTATCCTCCGTACAATTTTTCTCATAGTATATTATTTTAGTATGCTTATCATGCCAGATAGTCGATCCATCTTCTGTTGTCTCTGGTTCATACCAAAGCCTTGCGTATTGGTCGTAAGACTCATTTTTGTTAGTAATTACATTTCCTTCTTCATCATAACGCTCTTCTTGTTTTCCTAACAAAATAAGCTCTACTTGATACTGACCATCTGGGGATACTTCAAAGGTGAGTGTTTGGTGAAAATCATATTGATCAAGATTCACGTGGAAAAGTGAAAAGTATACACCTACGGCTATTACACCAACTACTAACACACCTATGATTATCATTTTAGATCTTTTCATAGAGCTCCCCCTAACAAGTATCTATGTAAAACTCACCGAATTAACTCATGACTCAAAGCGTTGATTGACCACCTTTATATAACTGCAACCTCTATACTATTATAATAACATTAGAGATAGTAACTACTTCAACTTCTATTCTACATCCTTCAATTCAAGTTCTCTTAATAATATAATTAATGATTGTGCCATGTTAGCTCCATTTAGTTAATCAGATTATTCCTTTCGTTGTAACATCTGTTTTGATATATAACGAACATCATTATCTTTGCTTGAAGTCATATAGCTTAGCACTAACTTGTTCAAGCCATTTAATAACGCATTAAAATAATTATCGTAATAGTTTGTTTAATGTAGAGTGTATTAATAATTTGCTATAGCACCTCATAATTCTTTTTCCGCTTCTATTTCTTGTCTTTTCATTTTTTATAAACCACGAAATTCCTGAAGAATCCTGCTTACGGTGTGAGAAAAAAATTCCTTTTAGCTTTCACCTGGACTGCGTGAAATTTTGTTAAAGTCTGCTCGAACAAAAGCATTTGTCGCTAGGAATAAGAATAAAGCGCCGAAAGCTATAATAATGATTCCACTCATCCAAGGTGTGATTATGAAGCCGTTCAAATCAAACGCCAAACCCAGTTCCACCCACTCTGTCTGTGTCAATCCACCTTTTTCTAACATAATCGTTCGAAAGATGGCGGTAGTATAGGTCATAGGATTAAAATACGCAAAAGACCGAAGAACATTAGGTAAAAAGGCCAATGGAATATACGCTCCGGATAAGAAAGTAAACGGAAGAACGACAGCTTGTTGGACGACTTGAAAAGTAGAAGAGCTTTTGACCATTGAAGCTAAGAATAAACCTAACCCAGAAAAAACTAATCCGACTAACATCAAAATCAATAGAACATAAATAAAGGTATACCAATGATCAAAACTTAAGCCAGTAAAGAAACCGATTATTAGTATCAAAATTCCCTGGGTTGTTGCGATGGTAGCCGCAGATAGAATTTGTCCGAGAGCTACTTGAAAACGACTGGTTGGGCTCACTAAAATCTCTTTCATATAACCTGAGACAGTATCATCAATGGTCGAGGTCGCAATATTCAAGGACGTTTGGAATACTGTTGCTACAATGATTCCTGCGAGTAAGAATGCGGTTGGGTCTTCTACCTGATCTGTTTTAAAAATCGATCTGAAAATATAAAGGAAAAAGAAAGGAATAATTAGTGATGTGATAAGTTTAACTCGATCACGAACGAACCCTCTAATGTTCCTGAGCCATAGCGCTGTGATTGTTCTCATTGTGCAGATTCCTCTCTAATCTCTTTACCTGTAATTTCTAAGAAGACATCGTTCAGCGTCCCTTTTTTGATTTCAAGATTATTTATTTCATTCTTGAACGGTTCAATAAACTCCAGAAAATGTTGAATACTATCTATATCAATATAAAAAGTTTCTTTGTCCCTTTTGTACGTATGCTCATCTCTATTCAAAGCTGCTTCAAAAAGGTCTGAATTACTTACCTGTACAATAGCTTTATCCTTCGTATAAAGCCGCTTCAAGTTCTCAGGTGTGTCGTTTACCATTATTTTACCGTCATCCATGATAGCTACCTTATCACAAATTTCTGCCTCATCCATATAATGCGTTGTCAGAAAGATGGTAATGTTTTTTTCTTTTTGAAGTCTGGTAATGTATTCCCACATTCTATTTCGTGTTTGTGGATCTAAGCCGGTTGTGGCTCATCTAAAAATAATACTTTTGGGTAATGTAACAAGGCACGCGCTATTTCTACTCGACGTTTCATTCCACCCGAAAGACTAGACACACTTTTATTCTGCCAATCAACGAGATCAACAAGATCCAATACAAAATTGATTCGATCCTTGACCTCTTTTTTTGGTACCCCATAAAAAACACAGTGCATCTTCAAATTCTCACTTACCGTCATTTTTTCATCTAATGTCTGTGATTGGAAAACAACGCCGATTGCTTGGCGTACGGCATCTTTTTCAGTTGAAACATCTTTTCCGTCAATCAACAGTGTGCCGGCTGTTTTTTCCATCATCGTACATAAGGTATTGATTGTTGTACTTTTACCCGCTCCATTTGGTCCTAAAAAGGCAAATATACTGCCCTCTTCTACTTCAAATGAGACATCATCTACTGCCGTAAAATCTCCATATTTTTTAGTATAGTTTCTCACTTCAATGATTGACTTCATAATGAGTTCTCCTGTTCGTTTTTTTTACCTTACATCGCATTTAACTCACATCGACTTA